>JBJMIY010000187.1:0-6502 GCA_045806605.1 Rubrobacteraceae bacterium | reverse complement strand
AGCACGCCTCTCGAAGGGAGGCGTGCTGACAAGCGTAGCCCGAAGGGCGAAGCGTGCTTAAAACGCGAAGCTGTAGCGCTGCTCCTGCCAGGGGTCGCCGTAGTTGTGGTAGCCGTTGTTCTCCCAGAAGCCCGGCTTGTCCTCGGCGAGAAGTTCTATGCTCCGAACCCACTTGGCGCTCTTCCAGGCGTAGAGGCGTGGTATCACGAGGCGCATCGGGTAGCCGTGGCCAGGCTCGAGCGGCTCGCCGTTGTGGTGGGTGGCGAAGAGAGCATCATCCTCGAAGAGCTCCTCGAGGGGAGCGTTCGTCGTGTACCCGCCGTCGCAGAAGACCGAGAAGAACCGGGCATCCGGCTTCGGGTCGGCCATCTCCAGTATTGTCTTTGCCGGCACGCCCCTCCAGACGTTGTCCAGCTTGCTCCAGGAGGTCACGCAGTGCATGTCCGCCGTGACCTCGACGACGGGCAGCGCGTTCCACTCCTCCCAGGTGTAGCTCAAAGGATTCTCGACGAGCCCTGAGACCGTGAAGTCCCAGGACTCGGGGTCGAAGGCAGGCGTCGCACCGTAGGTCAGGATCGGCCAGCGGTCGCCGACGAGGTACTGGCCCGGCGGCACCCTTTCCTTGCCGCGCGCCGTGTCTATCTCGATGCGCTGCACGTTTACTTGGGCTTCCTGCCGATGCTCACGAACTCGGGCTCGACGTTGTCGCCGAGCTCGGGGTCCCGGTACTGGTAGACGCCGCGGCAGGTATGGCCGCCTGTGGTGCGCTTCTCGGTGTAGGAGAGCTTGACGTTCGGGTTAATGGCCTGGACCATCGCCTTCTCGTAGGTCGAGAAGGCGGCGCAGGGCTTCACGTCCCAGCCGGGGACGCCGTCGTGGCCCATCCCGCCGAACCAGGGGCAGCGGTCGGCGTTAATGACGTAGGTGCCGTCGCCTTGCTCGGTGAGCGTGATCTCGATGTCGAAGAAGCGGTTGGCGAGCATGACCACGTCCACGGCGTCCTTCATCGTCTTCACGCCGAGCTGCTCCCTGAGGTCGGTGCCCTGCTTCTCGCCGATACGGGTCATGGCGAGCTTGCCGATTTTCTGGCCGTCGTAGCCGAGGTCGTCTGCGGCCCGGATCATCTCGTCCAGGATGACCCCTGTCCCGGCGCTCGCCGCCTTCCACTTGTACCACGTCGGGCCCGGCAGCCCGAGCCGCATCGCCAGACGAGCCAGGAAGAGCGGGAGCCGGGGCAGACCGTAGACCTTGAGCCACTTCATTGTTTGAACTTCCTTCCTACGCTTACGCCAGCGAGTCCCCCATTATAACCCTCGTGCCTCCGACTACCGCGCGGTCCTCCGCTGGATTACCATTGTGCCGCCGTGCGCAATGCCGAGAAACCCGGACTCTTCCTCCCCGCTGGGGCACTACAGGAGGCCCGTGACCGGGCTGAAGGGTGCCTGGATCTCTGCCTGGACCTTCTCTTCGCGAGACCGCCGGCCTACGAGACCGTGAATTGGGAAGACGGGCTCCGTGACCTCGAGGCTCACCTGGGGCGTGTGGAGGACTTACTCGGAGAACCGGCGCTTGCCGAGGTCGAAGAGAATACGCGCCGGCTGCTGGAGGAGATCCGGCACAAAGACCCTTTCAGCCCCCGCTGGGCCGCCGACTCGCTCCTGGCGCGCTGCTCTTACCTTGTGTGCCGTCTCCTCGAACCGCAGGTCGTCGCCGAGACCGGGGTGGCCTACGGGGTGAGCTCTGCGTTCATCCTCAGAGCCCTCGAAGAGAACGGTCACGGAATACTTCACAGCGTGGACCTGCCGCCCTTGAGAAAGAGGTGCGACGAGTTCTGGGGCATCGCCGTGGACGGGACGCTGAGATCCCGATGGAGCATCCACCGCGGATCCAGCAAGCGGGTCCTGCCGGAGCTACTCGAGGAGTATGGCGTCGTGGACCTCTTCCTGCACGACAGCCTGCACACCTACCGCAACATGCGACGAGAGTTAGAGTTTATCTGGCTCCGCTTGCGAGCCGGAGGCGTGATCCTGGCCGACGACGTCGAGAGGAACCGCGCCTTCGGCGATCTGCGGCGAAAAAATCCCGCGCTCTGGCGCGTGGTCCGGGACCGCCAGGAGCGCCCGCTCCATGCAGGAGCCGTGCCGAGAGCAACCTTCGGCATCGCGATCAAGTAGGCTTCAGGTAAGGGGCACACGGAGCAACCGCCATTCGACCTCGACGCGGGGCAAACCCTGATGCCCGAAGCCTAGTATCCGGGTCGGCCCATCCCCTTGTAGGTGATCTGCTTTCCCGCCTCGACGCCGGGCTGGTCGAAGGCATTGACGCCGTAGAGCGAGCCTGCCACCGCGGTCTGGACCTCGAGGGCCTGGAACAGGTAGCCGAGGTTCTCCTCGCTCACCGTGCCGAGCTTTATGGTCGAGTTGGGCCTGCCGGCCTCTGTGAGGGCCTTTCGCGTCGCGTCGCACTCGACGTTGAGGAGCTCGGCCAGAGTGTGCCCGCCGAGGTAGGCGACGCCATCGAGGTCCTCGTAAGCCCTGGGTATCTCCAGGTCGCGCGGGTGGTTCTCCACCTCGACGATCTCGACGACCTTGTCCTGCGGGCCCTGCATGTAGAGCTGGATCTGGGAGTGCTGGTCGGTGGTGCCAACAGCGCCGTGGGGCGTCGAGCCCTTGCCGTCTTTGCCCAGAGACTCCGCCCAGAGCTGGACGAACCAGGCGGCGAGCCTCTCGAGGGCGTCGGCGTAAGGCATCATCACCCTGACGTTGCGGCCCCTCGTCGTGTCCATGAGGTAGTGCATCGCCGCCCCGACGACCGCGGGGTGCTCGGCGCCCTGCTCGTTCACCTCGTCCACGCACTGGGCGGCCCCCGCGAGCAGCGCCTGAACGTCCAGCCCCGTGACGGCAGCCGGCAGCAGCCCAACGGGTGTGAGGACGGAGAACCTGCCGCCGACGTCCTTGGGGATAGGCAACAATTTAAGGTCCTCGCGGTCGGCGATCTCCTTGAGAGAGCCTTCCTCCGGGTCGGTTGTTGCGATGGTCCGCCCCTGGTAGCCGAAATCTCCCAGAGCCTCCACGAGCCAGCCGCGGATGACGAGGAAGTTGGCCATCGTCTCCGCGGTCGAACCCGACTTGGTGACGACGTTGACCCAGGTGGCCGTGGCGTCTGCGAAGTCGAGTATGGCGGCCAGAGTGTTGGGGTCGGTGTTCTCCGCGAAGTGCAGCCGGGGCCCGCGGCGGTCTTCGGCGGGGAGCGCATTGTAGTAAGGGTCGTTGAGCGCCTTCTGGATCGCCATCGGGCCTAGAGCCGAGCCCCCGATCCCGACGTGTATAAAGTCCGTGGCCCCGGAGCCCAGGATCTCCTCCGCCACTCCCACCGAAGCCTCGGCGTACTCGCTGGTCTTCGGCAGCCGCATGAAGCCGGGAGGGCTCCCGAGCAACTCGTCCACGGCCTGCTGCAGGCGAGGCCGCACCTCGTCCAGCTCGTCGCTCCTCAGGCCGCCCTCCACCTCCATGAGGTTTCGGTAATCGAAGGTGACTTCGGCCATCTCTGGGCTCCCCTCTGTCGCGGTCTCCCGTCTGAACCGGTAGTTTAATCAACGTTATAATGCCCGGCCATCGTGCAAGGTACTCCATACTCCGCCCCGATCTCCGAGGTCATAAGCCGCCTGAAGGACGAATACCCTGACGCCAGGACCGAGCTGAACTGGGAGAACCCCCTTGAGCTGCTGGTAGCGACCATGCTCTCCGCCCAGACGACCGACGTGCGCGTAAACATGGTCACCGAAAAGCTGTTCGAGAAGTACCGCACCGCCGCCGAATACGCAGGAGCGGACCCTGCGGAGCTCGAAGCGGACATCCGTCCGACCGGCTTCTACCGCAACAAGGCGCGCTCCCTGCAGGGGATGGCGCGCGCCCTGCTCGACGAGCACGGCGGAGAGGTCCCCCGCACCATGGCCGGGCTCGTCTCCCTCCCCGGCGTCGGGCGCAAGACCGCCAACGTGGTCCTCGGCAACGCCTTCGGCGTGGACGAGGGCGTCGTCGTCGACACCCACGTCAGGCGCGTCTCGCGCAGGCTCGGCCTCACCGCGGAGAAGGACCCGGAGAAGATAGAGCAGGACCTCCTCGGGGTGGTGCCAGAAGTAGAGCGTACCCTCTTCTCGCACCTCCTCATCCTCCACGGCCGCCGCGTCTGTAAGGCCCGCAAGCCCGACTGCCCCGGCTGCGTCCTGAGCGACATCTGTCCTTCGAGCACCGTTTAGAGCGCTTCTTCACGCGGGTTCATCCTCGGTTCATCGCCTAAGTTATCGGTGTGTGGGCAGCAGCCGTGAGGCCGCTTCGCGTGCGCAACAAGCTGGTAGGGCTCAAAGCATCCGCTACTCCTCGAAGGCCCGTTCCCTGGCGCGACTCTAACAGAACCGAAACCGCCACTCGAGCAGGCCGGGTGTGGCCGTGCAGCGGCATTGCCGGATAGCTATTATGTACGGCACATAACATGCGTCTGGGGTGTTCGGACACCCGAGAGGAGGCGAGAGATGGAGGCGAGTGCGGATCAGAAGGGTCTGAAGAGCGGCACGCTCAACACGGTGGAAGCGATGGTCGTTTCGATGGGGTTCAGGGCTCCTTCGGTGGCCATGTTCTTCAACACCCCCTTCATAGCCCAGTTCGCCGGCGCGGCGATGCCGCTTGCGATGTTGTTCTCGTTCGCGGCGGTGTTCCTGGTAGCTCTGGGCTTCTCGCAGCTCGCCCAGAGAACCGCGTCTGCGGGGAACGTCTACGCGTTCGTGTCCAACGCCATCAACCCCAAGACGGGCTTCATGGGGATGTGGCTCTTCATCATCGGGTACGGCATCTTCGAGGCCGCCACCTACTCGATATTCGCCGCTTTCTCGAGCGAGGAGCTGAACCGCATATTCGGTCTGAGCGTGCCGTGGTTCATTCCTTTCTTCGTCATCGCGGGCCTGGTCTATACGTTGTCGGTTCTGGGCATATCCCAGTCCGTGAGGGGAGGACTCATCTTCCTCGCCTACGAGATCATCATAGTGTCTATCATGCTGCTTGCCGTCATTTTCCAGGGAGGCGCGGAGGGTAATACCCTCTCCGTCTTCAACCCCACGACCGGCAGCGGTGTGGGCGGCGTCTTCCTCGGCATGATCTACGGGATCATGTCTTTCGTAGGCTGGAAGGCGGCCGCTTCTCTGGGTGAGGAGACCAGGGACCCTCACAGGAACATCCCCCGCGCTCTGCTCGGGGCGGTGGTGCTAATAGGTACCTACTACGTCTTCGTCACCTACGCGGCTACCATCGGCTTCGGAATCGACGGGATGGACGAGTTCGCCAAGGACACGGCCTGGTTCGACACGCTCACCCGCAGGTTCCTGGGTGACGGCTGGGCGCCGTTCGTCGGCATCGCGGCGCTGACAGGGGCCATAGCCTCGGCGATCGGCATCCACGGCTCGACCGTCCGTCTGCTCTACACCCTGGGACGCGACGGGATACTGCCCAGGGCGCTCGCTAGGGTTCATCCCACCCGGCAGTCGCCTTATGTCGCGGCTACCGTCCAGGCGGGATTCTCGGTGGTGCTTGGTCTGATCTTCGGCTACCTGGTCTTCGGGGACCCAGCGACAACCTACGGGTACTTCGGTGGTCTGGGGACGCTCGCCGTGCTCTTCGTCTACATCTTCATCAACGTCTCTGTCTTCCTGTACTTCTACAGGAAGGAGCGAGAGAACTTCTCGATAGTCAGGCACGCCGTCATCCCCCTGGTCGCGACGGCAGCGGTGTGCCTCCCCATACGCGGCCTGCTCTATCCGGTCCCCGACCCGCCGTACAACCTGTGGCCTTACCTGCTCGCGGCGTGGGTCCTGATCGGGCTCGTGATCCTCTTCGTGATCTCGCGCCACCGCCCGGAGTTGATCGAGACCCTGGGCACCGCTTTCTCGGAGGCCGGCGTCGACGAGCCGGACACGGCGCAAGAAGACGTCAGGAGACGCGAAGACCGCAGCGCCGCGCAAAGCACGGAAACGACCGAGTAGCTGGGACATGAGGCATCCCGTGGCAGGATCAGTCATGCTCGTGCCGGGTGCCGGGGACCTGGCCGGCCTGCACCAGAAGGCGATGCCCCAGAAGGACCAGCTCTGCGGCCCGTTCTGGGGAGCGCTCGTCCTCGAGGCGTCAGGCCGACCGGCGGGCCAGGACGAGGTCGCGCTCCACGCCGGGACTACCCTGGCCGAGGGCGACCCGGCGCAGTGGTTGCCGCCCGGCGCCTCTCCCCGCACCGACTACAGCCTCTCGCTCCCGGTCTCCCGCGACGCAACTTTCGCCGGAACGTCCGCGTCCAGGTTGGCGCGCAGCATCGAGGCGCTGTCGGATAACGCCTTGCGGGTCATCCCCATCGCGGGACCATGGACGGCGGAGACGGTGGTCGCACTCGTCGAGGTCTCGGCCTCCGACGTGCCCGGGTGCACGCTCGTCGCCAACCTCCGCACGGGACACCTGTGGGGATC
>JBJMIY010000186.1:0-10138 GCA_045806605.1 Rubrobacteraceae bacterium | reverse complement strand
CGGACGCCGACGCGCTCTACACCGAGCGTGACTCCGGACGCCTGCTAAGGATGGACGCCCGGGGGAACGTCGAGGAGGTTCAGACATTACCTACTCGCGGTTACGGTGAGGGTGGGAGCCTGGGGCTCGCCGTCTCGCCGGACTACGAAGAAGACGGCTATGTCTACGCGTACTACACCACCGAGCAGGACAACCGGGTGGTGCGATTCCGGCTAGGTGAGAAACCCGAGCCGATCCTCACCGGCATCCCCTTCAACTCCTACCACGATGGAGGCAGGATCTCCTTCGGCCCCGACGGTATGCTCTACGTTGCTACGGGCGACGCGGGCTACCCCGCGAACTCCCAGGACTTGAACTCTCTGGGAGGCAAGATCCTACGCCTCACTCCGGACGGCGGCATCCCCGAAGACAACCCCTTCGCGAACTCACCCGTCTACTCCCTGGGCCACCGCAACGTCGAGGGCCTCGCGTGGGACGCCGAGGGCCAGCTCTACGCCTCCGAGTTCGGCCTGAACGCTTTCGACGAGGTCAACCTCATAAGACCGGGCGAGAACTACGGCTGGCCCGAGTTCGAGGGCGACGGCGGCGAGGAGGCCGAAGCCGCAGGTTACGTCAACCCCATAACGACCTGGCCCACCGACGAGGCGTCCCCGAGCGGGGCGGAGATACTGAAGGACGGCGAGATCCCCCAGTGGGAAGGCGACCTCTTCGTCGCGGCCCTCAGGGGCGAGAGGCTCTGGCGGCTCGAGCTCGGCCTGGATGGTCAGGTGGTGGGAAGAGAAGAGCTTTTCAAGGAAGAGATAGGACGCATAAGGAACGTTGTTCAAGCCCCCGACGGCTCGCTCTGGGTCACCACCAGCAACCTCGATGGCCGCGGCATACCAGAGCCACGAGACGACCGGATATTGCGGCTCGCGCCCGCAGGTGGGTAGAACGGGAATCAGCCGCTCGCCGGCTCCACAGTCGCGGACATCGAGCCCTTGCAGTGGGGGATGAGCGGGTCTGGGCCGAAGGCCTGGATCTGGTCGCGCTTCAGCTCCGCTTCCTCCAGGTGCGTGGTCGCGACGACGACGCGCCCGGTAGTGTCGACCTCCACCGCCATCTCGTAGCCCTTCTCCGGCGGATGCCCGAAGAGCGTTTTGAGCATGAAGATCACGTACTCGTAACTGTGATCGTCGTCGTCGAGCAGGATCACGTTGTAAGGTGGCAGACTCTCGGTTTTCTCCTCTGTCTTCTCCCGGGGTTGTGCGATGGTGTCTGTCATCGTCTGGCTCGGTCTCTCGGTCTGGGGTTGGATCCAGGCCCGTCGTCCTTACTTTCCCTTCCACTCAGGCTTGCGCTTTTCGAGGAAGGCGCACATGCCTTCCTGGGCATCAGCGAAGGAGGCGTTGAAGGACATGATCTCCTTGGTGTACGCGTACGCCTGCTCGACGGGCATCTCGATCTGGCGGTAGAACGCCTGCTTGCCGACCCCAACGACGAGCGGACTTGACTCGCAGATCTTCTCAGCCAGCTTCCGCGTCTCCGCCTCGAGCGACTCCGCCGGGACGACCTTGTTGACCAGCCCTTCGGCGCGGGCCTCCTCCGCCGAGATGAAGTCGCCGGTGAGGAGCATCTCCATGGATTTCTTCTGGCCGACCGCGCGGCTCAGAGCAACCATCGGGGTCGAGCAGAAAAGCCCGATCTTCACCCCTGGCGTGGCGAAGCGCGCCTCTTCCGCGGCGACGACGAGGTCGCAGGTCGCGGCGAGCTGGCAGCCCGCTGCGGTGGCGACGCCCTGGACCTTCGCTATGACTGGCTGGGGTATGGCCTGCACCTTCTCCATCAGCTCGCAGCAGACGTCGAAGATGTGCCTGTACGTCTCCGGGTCGCGCCCGATCATCTCGGAGAGGTCGTGCCCCGCGCTGAAGGCAGGTCCGTTCCCCGCGAGGATGACGACGCGCGCCTCTCTGGCCTCGCCTATGGCTTTGAGGCAGTCCTTCAGCTCCTGCATGTGGGCTAGCGAAAGGGCGTTGCGTTTGTCCGGGCGGTTCATCGTGACGCGGGCTATCGGGCCATCCGCCTCAAAGAGGATGTGCTCGTAGGTCCGTTTCTCTGCGTCGATCACAGGGCTATCCTCCTTCGTACTCGCGCGACTCGACGAGCTCTGTGCGCCCGCCGATCTCCACCGACCCGTCGGTCTGGGGCTCTGCGAGGATCAGGGACCCTTCGCCTTGGTGGATCGTGATCGGACGCCCCAGCTGGTCGGCCAGCGTGACCGCATGCGACCCCGTCGCCTCGTCCTCCTGTATACCAAACCGCGCCGCGAATACCCGCACGCGCACGCGGCCCGCCTCCTCGTCTTCCCAGGCCCACACTCCGGCGAGGTCGTGGCCCTCGGGCGGGCCTTCGAGCGCCTCCACCTCGGCGGCGGAGCCGAGCTCGATCTCCTCGAACGCAGGCGCCCACTCCGGACGCCCGGTAATGTACGTCATACCGTCTTCCGCCCTGACAGGGACCTCGCCCGCTGGCGGGTACAGCGCCGGGACCTCGAAGCCTTCCCTCGAAAGCAGCCAGGCCGAGCCCACGAGGGGATGGCCGGCGAACGGGAGCTCGTCCGTAGGCGTAAAGATACGCAGCTTCCCCGTATTCGCGTTTTCGACGAACACCGTCTCGGAGAAACCAAGGTCGGCCGCAACACCCTGCCGATCCTCCTCCGGCACCTCGCCGCCTTCCAGGAATACGCCGAGCAGGTTGCCGCCGGTGCCTCCTTCGCCGAGGAAGACCTTAAGAATGTGAAGGCGGGCCACGGCGATCTCCTCGTACGATCAAGGCCACCCGAGAGCGCACCTGATACCTGAAACCTCTAATGAACCCGCTTCTCCTGGCCGGCCCACTCTTTGTCGCGCAGAACGAACTTCTGGACCTTGCCGGTCGAGGTCTTGGGAAGCTCGGTGAACTCGACGGCGGCGGGGGCCTTGAAGCGGGCGATGGTCTCCTTGCAGAAGTCTACTATCTCCTGCTCGGTTGCCTCCTGTTCTTTCTTCAGGACCACGAACGCCTTCGGGCGCTCGCCCCACTTCTCATCAGGAATGGCGACCACGGCCGCCTCCATGACGGCGGGGTGGCGCGAGACGGCCTGCTCGACCTCGATGGTCGAGATGTTCTCGCCGCCGGAGACGATTATGTCCTTGCTCCGGTCCCGGATCTCGATGTACCCGTCGGGGTGCCAGACGGCCACGTCGCCGGAGTGATACCAGCCGCCCTCGAAAGCTTCCTCGGTGGCCTCCTCGTTCTCGAAGTAGCCCTTGGCTACCATGTTGCCGTGCATGACGATCTCGCCCAGGGTCTCGCCGTCGCGCTCGACGTCGTTCATGTTCTCGTCCACGACCCTCACCAGGTCGGCTGTAACGTAGCCCTGGCCCTGGCGCGCCATGAGCCGCGCGCGCTCCTCGATCTCCAGGTCCTCCCACTCACGGTGAACTCCGCTCGTCGTCATCGGGCCGTAGGTCTCGGTGAGCCCGTAGATGTGCATCGGGCGGATGTTGAGCCCCAGTAGTCCTTCGAGCAGGGTGGGAGAGGGTGGAGCGCCAGCGATGGCGGCGGTGATCTCCCGGTCCAGCTCATGGGCGTTGTCGTCGTTGACTATCCCGATCTGGATCGTCGGGGCTGCGCAGTAGTGGGTGATCCCCTCGCCGTCGAAGAGCTCCCAGATTCTAGCCGGCTCGACCTTCCTCAGGCACACGTGCGTCCCCGCGACCGCCGTGACCGCCCAGGGAAAGGTCCACCCGTTGCAGTGAAACATAGGGAGCGTCCACAGGTAGTTCGTGTCGTAGCCCATGCCGATCTCTATGACGTTCCCGAGCGCGCTCAGATACCCCCCGCGGTGAGTGTACATGACGCCCTTGGGGCGCCCCGTGGTCCCCGAGGTGTAGTTTATGGAGATGGTCTCCTCCTCGTCCTCGAGCACGCTCTCTACCGGCTCCGGCGAGCCCTCTGCCAGGTAATCCTCGTAAGGATCTCCTGCCTCGCCCGTGTCGTCGATGCGCACCCGCTCGACGTCTTCGACGTCCTCGAGCAAGTGTTCCAGCTCGGCGTCCACGAAGACCATCTTCGCCCCCGAGTGCTCGACGATGTACGAGACCTCGTCCTTGCCGAGGCGCGTGTTTATGGCGACGAGGACCAGACCTGCGGCGGGGACGCCGAAGTGCCCCTCGAGCATCGGCGGAGTGTTCGGACAGAGGAAGGCGACCCTGTCGCCCTTCTCGAGGCCCGCGTCGCGCAGGCGCGACGCGAGGCGGTTCACCCGTTCTTCGAGGTCCCGGTAAGAGTAGCGCCGGTCGCCGTAGACCACCGCCGTCTTATCCGGGAACATGTAGGCGCTGCGCCTGAGGAAATCGACCGGCGTAAGCTCGCTGCGATAGACCTTCTCACTCACCTTCAATGCTCCTTCCTTTCTCCCATCGCGCCTTAGATTACAACATAGATCATCTCTGCGTCCCCGCAGTCCGTACCGGTGGAAGGAGTGGATAATTCCTTGTAATCTTGCTGCGAATTGGCCGCTAGGTTAATGTTATGTCATCAGCGGTGGGTACGCTGATCTGGGGAAGAGTGCTGGTAGAGACTGCCGTGTGTTACAGGCGCCGTCGTGTCTACGGGAGGGGTGCAGGATGAGACGTTGGGTCGTGCGGTCCGCGGGTCTGGCCATGGTTGTGGCCTTGGTCGGGATCGTGTACGGGTGTGGGGGCGGGGGCGGGGTCCTGACGCTCGACCGGATTGGCAGAGAAGATGCCCCGAACACGATGACGCTGCAGCTCAACAACAGCTACACCCACCAGGCCGCCACGCCGAGCTGGGCGGACGGGTTCGAGCGGCTGTTCACGCAGTTCGCCGAGGACCATCCCGACTGGAAGATGGAGCTCAAGATAATCCCCGACGACCAGACCACCCAGGAGCAGGCGCGACTGCTCGAGGAAGCCAGGGTGGGACGGGCGCCGGACTGCGCCAACGTCGACTCCTTCGTCGTCCCGCAGTTCATAGAACAGGGTGCCCTCAAGCCGGTAGACCAGTACTTCACGGAGGAGGAGAAGCAGGATCTCTTCCCGTTCGTCAGCGACGTCGTTACCGGGGATGACGGGAAGATGTATGCCGCCTGGTGGGCCACGGACCTACGGGTCCTTTATCGCAGGACGGATCTCGTGCCGGAGGCTCCGAGGACCTGGGACGAGCTGATCGAGTACGCAAATGCCGCCGAGCAGAAGGACTCCAAGGTCGACGGCTACCTCTACAACGGCGGGCGCTGGGAGGGCACCACCTTCGATAACCTGGCCCACTTCTGGAGCCAGGGCGGCGAGCTGGTAGACGAGGAGGGCCAGCCCGTCTTCGGCGAGGAGCCGAACCGCACCTACATGCTGAACGAGCTGAACTTCCTCAAGGAGACCGTCGACAGCGGCGCGTCACCCCAGCGGGTAGCGACGATCAAGAACTACGACGAGTTCGAGGCGGCGGCGCAGGCGAGCACGGTCGCTATGTTCCAGGGCGGGGACTTCCAGTATCCGCCGCTCAAGGAGACCCTGCCGCCGGAGGAGTTCAAGAAGTGGGAGATCTCGTTCATCCCGACGATGAACCCCGATGACCCCCAGAAGACGGGCACAGGCGGATGGACCATGGGCGCCTTCAGCGACGACCCGGAGAAAGTCGAGATGTGCATGGAGTTCACCAAGGACGTCTTCATCGGCGAGGGCAACCAGGTGACAGGCCAGCTTCCGACCTCCGAGAGCCTGTTCGACGAGCTGCCCAAGTTCAAGGAGCCGATCTACGACACGTTCCGCGAGGGGCTCAAGGAAGGGGAGGCCAGGCCAGGTGTTCCGGTCTACCCGGAGATCTCCAACCAGATCCAGATCGCCATCGGTACAGTCCTCACAGGGGAGTCGACGCCGGAGGAGGCGCTCGACGAGGCGTACAAGAACTCACTCTCTGCCTACGAGGAGCAACAGAAGTGAGCGGTTAGCGTGGAGCGCGCTATGGTGAGGGGCACGCTATCGTGACGGTGAAGAGGGGCTTTGCTCCGCGGCAGCTCATAGGCGAGAACAGGCCCACCCTCTGGATGGCGCCGCTCCTTGCTGTCGTCACGCTGTTCTATCTGTACCCGGCCATCGAGGTCCTGCGGTTCAGCTTCACCGACAGCAACCTGCTGCAGGCTAACTACGAATACACCCTGCGCACGTACGCGCGGGTGTTGACCGACCCTGTCCTCTACAAGGTGATCAGGACGACGGCGATCTTCGTCGGGGCCAGCGTCGTGTTCCAGCTGGCCCTCGGGCTCTTGATCGCGGTGGCCGCCAACAGGGCCCGCAGGAGACGCCTGCCCGGCATGGTGTTAATGCGCTCGATCATCCTCTCCGCCTGGGTCATGCCCGGCGTCGTCATCGGGATCGTATGGGCCATCTTGCTCAACGAGGCGAGCTACGGGCTGGCCAACCTCGTCCTCTCGACTTTCGGCCTTGGCCCTGTGGCGTGGCTCTCCACCCCGCACAACGCCCTGATCTCGATCATAATCGCCAACGTCTGGCGCGGGACGGCGTTCAGCATGATCCTGCAGTACGCTGGCCTGCAGTCGATCCCCGACGAGCTCTACGAGGCGGCAGAGGTGGACGGCGCGAACGCGTTGCAGTCCTTCTGGCACATCACGATACCCCAGCTCAGGCCGATACTCATGATCAACATCATCCTCATCACCATCCAGACCCTCAACACCTTCGACATGATCCTGCCGCTCACCGGCGGCGGTCCGGGTCAGGCGACGGAGGTGCTCTCGCTGCGCACCTACAACGTCATCTTCCGCGAGTTCAGCCTCTCGGAGGGTGCGGTGCTCGCCGTGATAATGCTCGCCATCGCGATGGTGCTCACCCTGGCCTACAGGCGCCTGCTGCGCTCGGAGGGGGCGATGTGAGAGGCCGCACCGCACAGCGCAGGATAGGCGACGCGCTGACGTACCTCGTTTTCGCCGCCGCCGTGGTTTTCTTCGGCGGGCCGCTACTGTGGGTATTGTCTCTCTCGATCCGGACCAGGCAGGAGGTGTACGTAACCTCGCTCAGGCTGATCCCCGAGACCCCCACCTTCGAGAACTACGTCGAGGTGTTCTACTCCGCGCAGTTCTCCGTGTTCCTCACCAACTCACTCAAGCTGGCCGTGGCGGGGAGCGTCGGCGCGATACTCGTCGCTGCCCCCGCAGCCTACGCCTTCTCCCGGCTGAGCTTCCGCGGCAACAGCGCGCTGCTGCTCGGGGTGCTTGCGCTGCAGATGATCTCCCCGCTCGTGATCGTCATCCCACTCTACAGATACTTCGCCAGACTGAACGTGCTCGACTCGCACTTCAGCACGGCGATGGTCTACATCGCCATACTGGTGCCACTCGCGACCTGGATGCTCAAGGGGTTCTTCGACGGCATCCCTCCTGCCTTGGACGAGGCGGCGATGGTGGACGGTTGCACGCGATTCGGGGCGTTCCGCAAGGTCACCCTGCCGCTCATCCTCCCCGGCCTCACCTCGGTTTTCGTGCTAACGGCGATCCTCGCCTGGGCCGAGTTCATAGTGCCGTACGTCCTGCTCAGCGAGCCCTCGCTCCTCCCGATCTCCGTCGGCATCCTGAACTTCCAGGGCAACTACGCCTCGACCTCGCCCAACGTGGTCGCGGCAGGCGGGATCCTGGCCATACTTCCGGCCATAGCCACCTTCATCATCCTGCAGCGGTTCATCATCCGCGCCCTTACCTCAGGAGCCATCAAGGGCTAATTTGAGAGCCGTCTCCATCCGGCGTCGGCGAAGGCAAACGTCTACGAAGAACAGGGGGACAGTCTCTTCGTGATAGTCCACATGATAGGTAACGCCCACATCGACCCCGTGTGGCTGTGGTCCTGGCAGGCTGGGGTGGACGAGGCGCTGGCCACGTTCCGTTCCGCCGCGGACCGCTGCGACGAGTACCCCGAGTTCGTCTTCACCCGCGGGGAGTCGTGGCTCTACGAGCAGGTGGAGCGCATCGACCCCGACCTCTTCGAGCGCGTGCGGCGCCTCGTCGAGAGCGGCAGGTGGCACGTCACGGGAGGGCAGTACATCCAGCCCGACGTCAACCTCCCGACGGTCATGGGATTGCACCGCCAGATCCTGCACGGCCAGCGCTATTTCCAGGACCGTTTCGGGGTGAGCCCGAAGGTGGGCTACAACGTGGACTCCTTCGGCCACCCGGCGACCCTGCCCGACGTGCTCGCGAGCCACGGTTACACCGGCTACGTCTTCCACCGTCCCGGCGCCCATCAGGTGAAGTTGCCGGCCCAGACCTTCCGCTGGCGTGGTGCAGGTGGGGGAGAGGTGGTCGGGTACCGGATCTCACCAGCCTACGTCACGTTCTCGGACGATCTGTACGGCCAGATCATGCTCTCCATCGAAGCTGCTGACCCCGAGCTGGGACACACGATGTGCTTCTATGGGGTGGGCAATCACGGCGGCGGGCCGACCAAGGCCAACATCGAGTACATCCTCGAGAACGCCCGCGCCTTTCCCGATGCAGAGCTGCAATTCAGCACCCCCCAGGCCTTCTTCGACGCGATCGCACGGGACAGTGACCGTCTCCCTGTCGTAACCGAGGAGCTGCAGCACACCTTCCCCGGTTGCTACAGCGTGATGCACGACATCAAGCAGCAACAGCAGCGTGGCGAGCACCTGCTCGACCAGTGCGGGCGCCTGGTCGAGGGTTTCGCCAACGACGAGGAGGAGAGACGGGAGCTTTACAGGAGGCTATACGGCGCCTGGGACGACCTGTTGTTCACGGAGTTCCACGACATACTGGCGGGCACCTCGGTACCGGCAGCCTGGGATTCGGTGCGGGCCATGCAGGGACGGGCACGGATCACCGGCGAGGAGGTCGCCGTGGAGGTCACGCGGCGCTGGGCGCGCCGTGCTCTGCCGCCGATCGACGAGCAGCAGATAGTGGTCATCAACCCCGACGACGCCCCCTGGGAAGGCTTCGTCGAGACCGAGCCGTTCCTGAGCTTCGATGCCTGGCGTAATCGCTGGCTGAGCGATGCTAAAGGACAGCCCATAGAGTTTCAGGCGGTGCAACCCGACGCAGCCGCCCACGTAGAGCGTGTGGTCTTCCCCCTGCGCCTCGAAGGAAGGCAGTCCGCCCAGGTGCTGGTGAGAACAGACGAACACTCCCCTCCCGAACCTCCGGCAACGGATCTGGAAGCCTCGCCCCGGCTCATCGCCAGCGGCCACCTGCGGGCGGAGCTGGACGGCTCCGGGATCCGCCGTCTGAGCGTCGGAGGACAGGACCTGCTGGGAGAGAACGGCATCGGCCTGCATCTGCGCCGGGACATGAGCGACACCTGGACCTTCCACACCGACCGTTTCGTTGAACCCGTAGAAACCGTTCTACAAACCGACGGATGGGTCGTGGAGGAGAGGGGGCCCTTGCGGGCGCGGGTCCGCTCGGAAGGATGGCTGGGCCGCTCCACCGTGCGATGGACGCTCACCCTGTATCGTGGCGAGTCCCGGCTCCACCTCAGGGTGGAGATCAACTTCAGCGAGCGCTTCAAACTCCTTCAGATGCCAGTCCATCTGGCGGCTCCTCCCGCTCGCCGGACCGACGGGCTGCCCGGCGGCCATGTGCAGCGCACTCCTGGTCCGACGGAGTGGCCCGTCCAGGGCTGGTCGCGCGTGGACTTGGCGGATCGTCAACTGGCCCTGGTTACCGGCGACGCCTACAGCCTGAGCCTGGACGACACTCGCTGGCAGTGGACCCTGCTCAGGAGCCCGAAGATGGCCTGGGGAGGGGGCGAGCCAGAGGTGTACGCCGGGCGTGACTGGCACACGGACCAGGGGTCGCACACCTTCGACTTCGTCCTCATAGTGGGGGATCATCTGGAAGAGGCCGTGCTGCAGACCGCGGCCCGGCAGCAGATGCAGCCTCCCGTCGTGTTCGACCGCTACGAGGGCTTGGTCCGCCCTCCCTGGGGTGACAGTCCCCCGCGAGCTCTCTGGCTTGGCGCGGTGGAGCGTGCCCTGGCAGACGGAAGGATGACCCACGTGCTGGAGAACGAAGACGTGGACAGCGTGCGTCCCCTCTTCGACAAGCTCGAACGGAATCGGGAAGAGTAGAGCA
>JBJMIY010000185.1:0-8255 GCA_045806605.1 Rubrobacteraceae bacterium | reverse complement strand
TCGCCCATCCTCCCGAAGGCGTACCAGGAGTTGTCCGTGAGGTGGTCGTTGTCGTAGAGGTGGATCTGCTTGCAGGGGAAGAGTTGCTTGTCCGCGAGCTTGCCCGGAGTACACCAGTCCCTCGCCGAAGCCCCGGAGCGCTGCTTGCGCAAGAAGCAACGCACACCGTCGAACAATTCTTCGCCCGAAAGGGTGATCCCGTCCGTCGCGTACTCTGCCCGCTCCTCGCTGCGCAACAGCCCGGAAAAGTCATCGAGGAGCCGCCAGTCGTCGGGCAGGTCCAGCTCGACAAGCACCCGCGCCGAGCCGTTCATCCCCTCCACCCGATAAGTGGGATGGCTGGCGGCGATCGCGGCGGCCCGTCCGAGGGCACCTTCGGTGCCGAGGGGAAATCCTACGCGTACCTTCATGGCCCGCAGATTCTAACCCACGGGTTCTCCTTTTGTTTGCCTTGTTTCTGGCTACTCCCCGTTCCATTGACACCACAAACGGACACCACGGAAGGGCAAGGGAACCGTATTCCAGCGGTCTGATGGTCAGCCGGTGCGCCAGGTACAAGGATATACTTGGGGAGCGGTGACAGTAATGGTTGGAAGGAGACATGCGTGACCAGCGTATAGTCTTGAGGGGCCGCGGAGGCTTCTCTCCGTGGCTCTCATCTACCTTACGTGCTGCAGATAGGCTTTTAGTCGTGCGGGTGGATTGAAGAATGCACGTGACTGACCTGACGTACGCGACCGTTTAGACCTGTCATTTGTACTAATTACTACTACTCTGTTGTGTCTTCTTTAACTTTCTGTTAAGGTTTATTAGGTAACACGCGCTACAGCAGAAGGTGCAAGCGAGGGGGCACAAGGCGCATGGAACTGTATATCAACACAGAGTGGACCAAGTGCTACGGCGAAAATTACTACATCGCCGAATCCATCGTCTGGTCCGAAAATGGCAACCATGTGTCTATCTACAGCACGGGTGCCACCGCTGAAGAGGCGGATGCCAAACTCATAGGTGCCTTGAGTGAACTCAAGCTGGTACCTGAAACGTCCACGAAAGACGCACAGTAGCTCAGCACCAAGGTAACTAAGCGTTCAAGTGGCGTTGCGGCTACTTGAAAGCTATCTTTCCGAGTATATCGTTCGGCATAGACTGCTGTTACCCGAAGGCTGCGGGGTTTCACTCCGTCCTCGTTCCTCGCTCTCTGGCCCCTGTTTTTCAAGGAGCAAAGCGATTAGGGTCCGGACACTTCTCAGGCTTGTTCCTATCGGGGGTGCCCTGTAGTTGCCGAAATTCGAGCCGTCCTGCGCCCAAGCGACAGCCGCAAGCAGCACGGTTGCCATAACCGTGGCCGCTAGAATCAACATTGGCTTACGCATGCTTGAAGGTGAGCGCGACCACCAAGACGACGATGAGGGACAACGATGCCTACGTCAACAGTCTTCTCACTTATCACCCTAGACTTAAGCTGCCCATTGTGGGCCTACAACCTAGACGAAGCCAGCACTAGCGGCAACACGAACCAACCCAATAGACTGACATATCATCGCACACCTTGCCCGTTTCGACGAGGTCGGCGGCTAATGGGTGCTGGTGCCACCGCCGACCCCAACGAAGGGCGAAGCGGTGTCACCAGAACCCCCCTCCCGCCATAACTTGCAAGAGACCGCTCCGCCCTCATGCACCAGCCCCCGTCATGCTCGCACGTCTTGGCACAAAGGTCATGTACCGCAAGATGCAATCCGCTTGCACCCTTCGGGCCATTTGTGCTTTTTGGCTGAAAGCACACCACGAAAAGCTATCCGAGACCTTACCGTTCCACGAGTTGGTGCCGCTCTTGGTGCGCTACTGGGTGTCCGCAAACAAGAGTGTTTTCAGCCTCGCACCGCCTCGCTAGAGAACGTCAAAAAGGCAAGGTCCTCCCAACGAGGCTACTCTCTGACAAGCAACTGTTTTACAAAGCCGCTTCCCCAGTCGCACGATAATCTTCTTCGACCTCCCTCACCACTTCAGCTGGAGCAGCACCCACTGCGAAGGGCGCAACTATAGAATCTTCACGACGGAGCGTGACGAACCCGGCATCCAGCCTGATGTGGTAGTCAGGAGGCACATCTTACCTTCATCGGACGGTTGCGAGGACGCCCCTTCCGCGCTACCGTGCCGGAGACCTCTCTATATTAGAGACGAGGAGACCACGATGGGCGAGAGCAACCCGCCGGTCTCGACCGGCCGCGGCGACGACGGGACCACGACACTGCTAGGGTCGGGCCGGATGGGCAAGAACGACCCGCGCATCATCGTGCTCGGAGACGTGGACGAGGCGAGCTCCTTCCTCGGCCTCGCCCGCGCCGAAGCCGATGGCGACATCGGCGAACTACTGCTCCGGCTGCAGCGGCTCCTCTACCGCGTCATGGGCGACGTGGCGATGCCCAAGGAGCCGAACGCCGTGGGAGAGGAGGACCTGAGGTTCGTGGACGAAGCCCTCGAGGAGTGGCGGGGGAAAACGGAGATCTCCAGGGAGTTCGTCGTCCCCGGCGAGAGCCGGCTCGGCGCTCTCCTCGACGTCGCCCGCACCGTCGTCAGGCGCTCGGAGCGGAGCCTGGTCGCAGCCGGCTACGAAACGGAGCACCCTTACGCCCTCAGAGCCGTAAACCGGCTATCGGACCTGCTCTTCGTAGTCGCCCGCAACGCCGACGGGCGGAAGACGCTCTCGAAGGGCTGAACACCGGTACTTCGATTGCGGGATGTGAAACGGGGTATAGATCCGCATAGCGAGCACGATCCCTCCAAGGAGGTAGTCAATGGCGGTTGACTTCGGGGTCTTCGTCCCGCAGGGGTGGCGGATGGACCTTGTCGAGATAGAAGACCCCTTTGAACAGTACGAAGCGATGACACGGGTGGCGAAGGTCGCCGAGGAGACCGGCGCCTACGATTCTATCTGGGTCTACGACCACTTCCACACCGTCCCGGAGCCTACCCGTGAGACCACCTTCGAGTGCTGGACGATCACAGCCGGCCTGAGCCGCGACACGCAAGAGATCAAGATCGGACAGATGGTCACCTGCAACGGCTACCGCAACCCCGCGCTCCTGGCCAAGATGTCCTCAACCGTAGACGTGATGAGCAACGGGCGGCTCCTCTTCGGCCTGGGCGCCGGCTGGTACGAGCACGAGTGGCGCGCCTACGGCTACGGCTTCCCCGAGGTCCCCGTGCGGATGCGGATGTTCAAGGAAGGTTGCGAGATCATCCACCGCATTTGGACCGAGGACGACGTCGTCTTCAAAGGCGAGTTCTACCAGATAGACAAACCCATAAACGAGCCCAAGGGCTTACAGTCGCCCCACCCGCCTTTCTGGATCGGAGGCAGCGGCGAGAAGGTTACGTTGAGGCTCGTCGCCCGCTGGGGTGACGCCTGCAACGTCAACGGCGACCCCGAGAGGCTAAGGCACAAGTTCGGCGTGCTGCGCGGGCACTGCGAGGACCTGGGGCGCGACTACGAGGAGATCACACGCTCCACCTCCATAAACGTCTTCCTGCTCGAAGAGGGAGACGACCCCGTGGAGGCCACGACCCTCGCCCGCGGCGAGATTAGCTACGACAAGTACTCGAACCAGTTCATGGTCGGCACGGCGGAGGAGATAGTCGAGCGGCTGCGCCCGAAGGTCGAGGCGGGGGTCAACTACTTCATCGTTTACATGCCGCGCGTCGCCTACGAGCCCGAGATGGTCGAGCGCTTCGCCAGGGAGGTCATCCCCGAGCTTTCCTGAGAGGAGGCTTGTCCGGGCGGCATCTCGAGATGTATCTTGTGCCTGCCTGGAAGCGAGATCAAGCGTGAGGGCGTCTACATCCTCGCCGCCCTCACGCTTGGTATCTGCGGCATACTCTTCACCAGCGACACGCTCGACTATCCCTTCGCCGGGCAGGCCGAGCTCCAGCCGAATGCCTTCGAGAAGGACCCGGAGCACTAAAGCGCTATGGAGAGTGGCGAGCCACTCCCCATAGCATTTCAGTACGGTTTGTCCACCCACTCGGGCTCGGGTGTGATGTGGCGCTCCGGCTTCGGCCCCGGGCCGTCGAGGCCAGTAGAGCTCACGGTCATCAGGACGCGCACCTTCATGTCATGGTCGCACAAAGCCTGGCAGGAGAGCCTGACCTGCCCGAGCAGATCCCGGCTCTCGAGCACCTCAACCTCCGCCTTCGTCATCTTCTCGGGCTCGCCTTCGAGGTACTCGATGCGGCAGGTGGTGCACCTTGCATACGAGCCGCAACGGTGCAGGATGTCCACCCTGGCGTCCTCCTCGATCGCAAGCACCAGCCTCTTGCCATCTTCTATGTCGAAAGTCCCCGCGCCCTCGACCTCAAGGTTCGGCATCGGTTCCTCCTCTCTTGGATATCAGCAAGAGCGTAGCAGATTGCCACAAGGGGGGCTCTCCACAACAGGGAACAGATAGTCTAAACTTGCCCCGCGCACGAGTTAGGGGGTAGGGATTGGATCAACGGCCGCCTTCGGTCAAGGTAGAGAGGCCCTGGGGCAACTTCGAGCAGTACACCCACAACTTGACCTCCACGGTCAAGGTCATAACGGTCGTCCCCGGCGGCGTCCTGTCGCGCCAGTACCACCACAAGCGCGACGAGCTGTGGGTGGTGCTCGACGCGGGCGCTCGCGTCGAGCTGGACGGAGAGGTACTCCATCCCGAGCCGGGTGAGAAGCTCTTCATCCCCAGGGAGACGGTGCACAGGCTCTCTTCGGTCGGAGAGAGGGAGGCGCGGGTGCTCGAGATCTCCTTCGGCGAGTTCGACGAGGACGACATAGTCCGCATCGACGACGTCTACGGCCGCGCGGGGCCGTGATGGACCCTCCGCGTCCCGCGCTCTCCGGGTGAGCCTCGGGGGCGGAGGGGAGCCGCGCCGCGAGCCGGGGGAGACGCCCGGCGCCTCTTCCCCGGCGAGGGTCGCGTGGCGAGACGGCCGGTTCCGCCTCTCCCCCCTGCTCCTGTTCTTCGCCGCTCTGTTCCTGGTGCTCCTCGCTGTGGCGGGCCTGCTCCTTTGGAGGTCCCTAGGCGATAACCTCTCGGGCACCAGCGTCGCGCGGGACTCCATAGACTCAGGGCCGGAGCCGAGCGTGCGCCTCACCAACGCCGCAGGACAGGTCCGGGTGGAGGGCGTCGAGGGACTCGACTCCGTCGAGTATGAGGTGACCAAGTACGCCATGGGCCCCGACCCGGCCGCGGCCAAGAGAGAGGCCTCCGACGTGCCGGTTGACCTCTCCCGCCAGGACTCGACCTTCGTCCTCGAGACCGACGGGGGCCGGGGCACAGGGGCTGACTACGCGCTTAGAGTTCCGGCGGGCAGCGCGGTGGAGGTAGAGTCCGGCGCCGGAGACGTCGAGGTGAGTGGACTCTCCGGCGATTTGAAGGTCCTGGCCGAGGCCGGCGACGTTACGGTGAGGAACGCCGGCAGCGACGTGACGGTCGCCGCCCCCCGAGGCGACGTCGTCATCGACGACGTCAGTACCGAGACGGGGCAGGTCGAACTGGAGGTGGGCTCGGGCGACGTCGCGCTGCGGGACCTCATCGTCGGAACCCTGGAGGCCAGCGTCGAAGCCGGGAGCGTGACCCTCTCGGGGCGCTTCTCCGGGAGCGGCAGGATCTTCGTCGAGACGGGGGCCATAACCGCAAACCTTCCGCCCGAGGACACCCGCGAGCTGACCCTCGAGACGAGGGTGGGCCAGGTCATGCGCGAGACCCCCAACCAGGACGAAGGTCGCCCGGAGAACAAGGAAGGTTCCTAGTGTTCCGGCGGCACGAGCCCGCCGGCGCCTCCCCTGAGAACTTCTGGGGTGCTTTGAAGGGGGTCTGGTTCGCCCCGCGCCGCTTCTTCGAGCGGCTGGCCCCCGGGGGCGGGTTCTTCAGGCCGGCCATATTCGCCTCGATAGTCCTCTACCTGGATTTGCTCCTAGAGGCCGCGCTTCAGGCCGTCTGGCTCCGCGAGTTCAACTTCGCCCTCATCTACGCGCCCTTCCTCGGGCTCGTCGTCGCCCTCGTGCTCGCGCCGCTCCTCGTAGCCGGGCTCGCCGTCCTCGTGCTCGTCGTCCTCGATGGCGCGCCCTCGCGCCGCAGCTTCGGCCCCGTCTTCCGGGCTCTGGCCTATGCCAGCGGAATAGGAGCCGTGCTCTGGATCCCCTACGCACCCCTCCTCGCCATACCCTACGGCGCTTTCGTCGCCACCGTCGCCATCAAAGAGACCATCCACGCCAGCTGGGGAAGGGCCGCCGCAGGCGCCCTGATACCACTCGCCGCCGTGCTCCTTATACTTCTCCTCCTGACCAGCCCAGAAGAGGCTTTCGGATTCCTCCTCAACCCGCCGGGGAGCTGAGCTTGCCCGCCGGGTCAACCTGGCGGGAGCTTCTTCTCCGGGCAGCTCTTCACCCTAAGACAGCGACTCCAGCGCGAGCGCGGTGAGGAGCGCAGATCCGAGGGGCAGGATCTCCTCGTCGAAGGCGAAGGTCGGGGTGTGGAGGCCCGAGACGTCCTCTCCGACGCCGAGCCAGATGAAGGCGCCGGGGATCTTCTGCAGGAAGTAGGCGAAGTCCTCTGCGCCCATCGAGGGGTTCGGGAGCTCGAGGGTGTTCTCCTCGCCGAAGAGGTCCCTGGCTACGCCCAGAGCCCGCCTCGCCGCGTCCTCGTCGTTCATGGTCACGGGGTACGAGAACTCGTAGTCGAGCTCTGCGTCGCCGCGCATCCCCTGCGCGACGCCGCGGCCGAGGTGCTCGATCCTCTCCGGCATGGTGCGCCTGAGGTCCTCGTTCAGCGTGCGGACCGTCCCTCCGAGGCGCGCCGTCCCCGGGATGATGTTGAAGGCGGATCCGGCCCCGATCTCCCCTATCGTCAACACCGCGGGCTCGACCGGGTCGACCTCCCTAGAGACCAGGGTCTGCAACGCCGTCACTATGTGGGCGGCCATAGCGATGGCGTCCGCCGTGAGGTGAGGCATGGCGCCGTGCCCGCCGGCGCCCCTCACCGTCATCTCGAAGGCGTCGGCGGCAGCCATGATCGGACCGGCCTTCGTCGCCGCCGTCCCGAACGGCAGCCCGGGCCACAGGTGCAGCGCGAAGACGGACGATGCGTCGTCGGCGACCCCCTCCTCGACCATGACCTGGCCCCCACCCCCGCCCTCCTCGGCCGGCTGGAAGAAGAACCTGACGTTGCCGCTCAACCTCTCGCGCATCCCCGATAGGGTGTGGGCTGCGCCCACCAGCATGCTAGTGTGCCCGTCGTGGCCGCAGGCATGCATCTTGCCGGCTGTCTGCGAGGCGAACGGCAACCCCGTCTCCTCGTGGATCGGCAGCGCGTCCATGTCCGCCCTCAACCCCACCGTCGGACCGTCTCTCTCGCCTTTCAAGGTAGCCACTATCCCGTTCTCGGCCACGCCGGTCTGTATATCGAGGGGTAGACCATCCAGAGCAGCGAGCACCTTCTCCGCCGTCTTCTCCGTGTCGAAGCCGAGCTCGGGCTCCCTGTGGATGTCGCGCCTGAGCGCGACGATCTTCTCGCCGAAGCCTTCGCGCACCGCTTCCTCGAGACCTTCGAACCTGTGGACCACGCTCATCTCTGGCTCCCTTCCACGCGGATGTCTCAGTCTACAGCGTTTGCCAACGCGCGGGGCTCACTCAGCGGGCGACCAGACCGTCGGATCGAGCGGCAGTCGAGCGGGATCGAAGCGAGCGATCAGGTCGGCGGGAGCCGGGCTCTCGCCTGCCGCCGCGAGTCCGAGCGAGCGAGCCATCCAGGCGAGGACTTCTCGCGGGCTCTCGCCGAGAGCCTCTCTATCGGCGAGCGTCACCGCCCCATGCCGCTTGGCCAACCGCCTCCCGTCGGGCACGAGCACGAGCGGCACGTGGGCGTAGCCGGGTGAGGGAAGGCCGAGCACCCGATGGAGTTGGATCTGGCGCGGCGTCGAGTCCAGGAGGTCAGCCCCCCGCACAACCTCGTCTATGTCCTGCATCGCGTCGTCCACCACGACGGCAAGCTGGTAGGCGGGGGCGCCGTCGTTGCGCCTCATAACGAAGTCGTCTACCTCACCCCCATAGGGCCCAAGCAGACGGTCCTCGAACGATACGCGGATGTTCTCCGCGCCCGCCCTGCGGGCGGGCGGCCCGAAGCCTCCTTCTCGGCACGCTCTCTTGCCGTCAACTCGCGGCAGGTTCCAGAGTACCGGTCGGCGGCGGGGATACCGTGCGGCGCCGAGACCGAGGCCCGTAT
>JBJMIY010000184.1:0-3803 GCA_045806605.1 Rubrobacteraceae bacterium | reverse complement strand
TCAGGACCCCGAGCCTCAACGCGCTGGCCGGGCAGAGCCTGCGCTTCACCCGGGCATACCCCGAGTCCATCCCGACCCTCTGTGCGCGGCGCGCCATACACACGGGCCTCAGGACCTGGCCTTTCAGGAACTGGGACCCGCCCGAAGGGGAGGACTTCATGCCGGCGGGCTGGCAGCAAATCCCCGAGGAGCAGACCACCATCTCCGAGATCCTCGAAGAACAGGGTTTCAACACCGTGCTGCTCTCGGATACCCACCACATGTTCAAGGCTTCGATGAACTTCCAGCGGGGGTTCAAGGTGTTCGACTGGATCAGGGGCCAGGAGCGGGACGGTTACCGCCCGGTCATGGGGGTCTCGCAGGAGAAGGTGGATCAGATGACCGTCCCCGGCAACTCCCGGAGCATGGAGGACAAGGTTCGCCAGTACCTGGCCAACACCCAGGACCGGAAATCAGAGGAGGACTGGTTCGCCCCGAGAGTGTTCAGCATGGCCTCAGACTTTCTGAAGACCGCCGACAGGGGCCAGCCTTTCTTCCTGGTTGTCGACTGCTTCGATCCGCACGAGCCGTGGGACCCGCCGGACAGGTACGTCTCCCTCTACGACGATGGCTACGACGGCCCCGAGCCGACCGTGCCGGAGTACAGCGACGCCGGCTGGATCGACGAGCGGGAGCTCGAGCGGATGCGCGCCCTCTACGCCGGTGAGGTCACCATGACCGACCGCTGGTTCGGCCGCTTTATCGACACGCTCGACTCCTCGGACTTCGCGAAGGAGACCCTGCTCGTGGTCCTCTCCGACCACGGCGTGGCTCTCGGCGAACACGACGCCACAGGCAAACCCTTCTGGGCGCTCTACCCTGAGCTCACCGATATCCCGTTCATGATCCGTCATCCGGAGGGCACGAGAGGTGGAGAGACCAGCGACTACTACGCCTCCACCCACGACGTGGCACCCACGATCCTGGGCTTTCTCGACGTGGAGCCGAAGCAGCCCATGGACGGCCAGGACCTCTCCGTGATCTTCGGCGGTGGTCAGCCGTCCGAGCGGAACCACTTCACCCTGGGCTACGACGAGTACGTGTGGGCGCGCGATGACCGCTACGTCTTGTTGAGCCGCAACGACCGAGCGCAGACCAGGCTATACGACCTGAGCGCGGACCCCGACATGAACACGGACATAGCGGACGCCAACCCAGACGTGGCCAGGCGGATGTTCGATGACTACGTCATCGGCGACGCGGGCGGCCCGCTGCCGAGGTATTGAGTTGGCGCTCAGGGCGTTCTGGTTTCTCCTTCGGTGGACCGGACTGCTGTGCGTGCCAGGAGGCGTGCTGTGGGCGCTCTCTCCCTTGGGCGTCTATATCTCCGATATGAGGTTCCACACCCCGAACGTCTTCTGGAAGCTCTTCCCTTCGGCGCCGCTGCTGTTGCTGGCCGGCCTCCTCGGGTTGCACTTCCTCGTCTCCAGGCGCTCCGGGTGGCTCGAGAAGGTTGGTTTCTTCCTGGCGCTTCTCGGGCTGGTCATGATCCTGGTCGGCGACGTTGGCGAGTTCTGGCTCGGGCTGGACGACCGCTACATCATGGCGGCTCCCGCCTACCGTGCCCTCCGGCTCGGGCTGCTCGTATTTGGCGTGGGCTCCATACTTTTCGGCGTCGCCACAGGAAGGGACAGGACGCTGCCGGTCTTGGGCGCGTTGCCGTTCGCCATCACGTCGCTCTGCGGGCTAATCTCCTTCTCCAGGGACCTGGGACAGTTTGGGACGGCGCTCTGGATCCTGTTCGGCCTCGGGTGGGCCTGGCTGGGTTTCACCCTCCTGGTAGATGGGCTCGCTCGCTTCTGGCGGAAGCGGCGGGCGGCGCCGAGGTCAGGAGATGGAGGACTCCAGGTGAGCGCTCCCTCTGAAGGGCCGCCAGAGGCGGCGGGCGACGCGCCCTCCGGCGTCCCGGAGGTGGCCGCGACCGACACCATAGGCGGCGACAGGGACGACACCTACGTAGCACGCGTAGCGCGGGGAGCCGGCATTAGCACCGTCGGGCAGGGAGCGGGGCGGGTGCTCGGGTACCTGACGCAGGTCATGATCGCCCGGCTGTACGGCCCGGCGGCGTTCGGGTTCTACTCTCTGGGTGTCGCCGCCGTGAACGGGGCCCAGATACTCAGCAGGTTCGGGATGGAGAACGGCGTGGTGCGCTACGTAGCTCACCACCAGGCCAGGGAGGACACCCCGCGGGTGCGGGGCACCATAATCCAGGCCATCGGGGTGGCGACCGCTCTGAGCGTGGTCATCTCCGCCGTGATGTTCTTCGGGGCGGGGTTCGCAGCGGAGTGGTACTACAACAAGCCCTTCATGGAGACCGTCCTGAAGGCCTTCTCCCTTACGCTGCCCTTCTTCACTTTCATGATGATGGTCCTGTGGGCCACCCAGGGCTTCCAGACCGTTACCTACGCCAGCTACGTGCAGCAGATGATACGTCCCGCCCTGTTCCTGGCGCTCGTCCCCGTCTTCTACCTGCTAGGGGCCGGGATCATCGGTACCGTGGCCGCCTACGGCGTCTCGATGCTCCTCGGCTCGCTCGTCGCCGTGTACTACCTCAGGAAGCTCTTCCCGCCGCTGTTCGACAACAAGGTACCGGCCAGGTTCGAGACAAGAGAGCTATTCGCCGTCTCGGTGCCGATGAGCATCACAGCAGGGGCGCAGTACCTCAACACCTGGTCGGCGGTCTGGGTCATGGGCGCCTTCGCCGCCGCGGGGCCGGTAGGCATCTTCACCGCAGCAGCCCGCACCGCAACGCTCTCGACCATAGTGCGCTTTGCCTTCAGCGGCATCTTCTCGCCGATAATCTCGAGCTTCTACGCCAGGGACGAGATGGAGGACCTCGGAAGGCTCTACAAGGACGTGTCGCGCTGGATCTTCACCGGCGCTTTCGCCATATTCCTGCCCATATTGCTCCTCTCCAGGGAGATACTGGCCATCTTCGGCCCCGACTTCACGGCCGGGTGGACGGCCCTGATCATCGTCGCCGCCGCCCAGCTCTATAGCTCCTCGGTCGGTCCCACGCCGCGCATGCTCGCGATGACCGGCAACCAGAACGTTGCCATGGTCGCCACATCCACCGCCGCCCTCGTGGGCGTGGCCGTGAGCTTCGCCCTCGTCCCGAGCCTCGGGATGCTCGGCGCGGCCCTCGGCATGGCCGCCGCTATTACCACCGAGAACACGGGGACGATGCTCGCCGTGAAGCGGCGCCTGGGTTTCTGGCCTTACAGCTGGGCCTGGCTCAAGCCCCTCGCCGCCGGCATCCTCGCCGCCACTGCGGCCTTCCTGGCCGAGCTGGTGCTGCCCCTCCCAGGCTTCCTGGTGACCATCGCCGTCGTAGGCGCAGTCTTCGGCGCGGGGTATCTGATCCTGCTCCTCCTCCTCGGTCTCAACGACACGGACAGGGAGTTCATCGGCGCGTTCCGCGACGTGGCGCTGCGCCTCCTGAGGCGCCGTTCCGGGGGTGAGGGTCCTGGATAAGGTGAAGGTCCTCTACGTCGTCGGCCTGGGGCGGAGCGGGAGCACGATCCTCTCGAACTCGCTGGGCCAGATACCGGGCTTCTTCTCCGGTGGAGAACTGAACTTTATCTGGAGGCACAACGTCCTCGAGAACCGCCTCTGCGGTTGCGGGAGACCCTTCCGCGCGTGTCCCGTCTGGACGAGAGTCATGGACCAGGCCTTCGGCGGCATGGACGGGGTGGACCCGCGCGCGATGATGCGACTCCAGAACTTTGGGACCCGCACCAGGCACATCCCCATGATGCTCACCA
>JBJMIY010000183.1:0-3764 GCA_045806605.1 Rubrobacteraceae bacterium | reverse complement strand
GCAGAGAGTTAAGCTGAAATGCTGAGAAGCGAGGGCCTTTACTAAAGGCCCGAAGCGTGCTGAGAAGCCGCCGACCATAGGGAGGCGTGCTGCGACGACCGAAGGGAGGAGCGCGTATGAGCCCCGTTCACGTACGGGCGGAGCCGGGGGATTTCGCCGAGAGCGTGCTTATGCCGGGTGACCCCCGGCGGGCGATGTACATCGCCGAGAACTTCTTCGAGGATGCGGAGCTGGTGACGGAGGAGCGCGGGATGCTCGGCTACACCGGCACGTACAAGGGGATGCCGGTCTCGGTCCAGTCAACGGGGATGGGCTGTCCCAGCGCGGCGATAGTTACGGAGGAGTTGATCCAGCTTGGGGCGAAGAACCTCCTTAGGGTCGGCACCTGCGGCGGGTACAGCCCGGAGCTCAGGCTCGGGGACCTGATCGTCGCGACCGCCGCGACGCCGAACGACGGGACGGTGCACTCGATCACGAAGGGCCTCCCCTACGCCCCGGCCGCCCACTTCGACGTTGTCCACGCCGCCCACCACGCCGCCGAGAGCGCGGGTCGGCGCACGTTCGTCGGCCCGATAGTAAGCTCTGACCTCTTCTACGACCCGCATGACGAGCCGGCCCGGCTGTGGGGCAGCCTGGGAGTTCTGGCCGTCGAGATGGAGGCGTCGGCGATCTTCACGCTCGCCGCGATACACGGCGTGAGGGCCGGTTGTCTCCTGACGGTCTCCGACACCATCGCCGAGGAGATCGTGCGGATCAGCGACGAGGAGTTGCGAAACGCCGTGGACAACATGATGGCACTGGCGCTCGACACCCTCCACGCCTTAAACTGGTAGCTCTCTTATAGGGACGCGGAGACGCGGGAAAGGGACGCGTCCCGAACGGTATAGGCTCGGGAGGGCTCTTGACGATCCTCAACGAAGCGGGGCCATCGGATGTTCTCTCTCCGCTCCACGCCGTGAATGGCCTGGCACAGAGGCTTCCGGGAGCCCTCCTCGTGGTCGTCGGCACCCGCGCGGAGGCCCACATCGTCCACTCCCTGCCGGCCGCGCCCGCCCCTGACCTCCCTCGCACCGCGGGCAGCACGAGGGTGGCCTTCGTCGTACTCGACCCCGCAGAGGCGCCGCAGCAGGGGCGGATGGCCACCCGCGTGATAGAGGCCGCCGCCGGTCTGCGCGGCACGGGTTTCGTGCTGCTCGTCGTGGGGCGCTCGGCCGAGCTCCTCGGGGTCGACGCGGACTTCGAGGCACGCCTGGTCCAGAGGCGCCTGGACCTCCCGGTCGAGGTGGTGAACCCAGACGCTCCATACGAAGACCCCGGTACCCTCTCTACCGACCTGGAGGACAGGGCGCTGGCAGCGCTGGTGAGCGTCTGCCCAAAGAGGAGGACCTCCGAGCTCCTCGAGACCGCTTCCCCTGCGAAACGCCCCCGCCGCTTTAGCGGGTTTCTGGGGCGGGGAAGCGACGAGGTCCGCGTGAGCCGCACCCGCCCCGTGGCGCTGCTTGGCGGCCTTGCCTCGCCGGGTTACGCGGGCGAGCTGGCCTCGGATCTCGAACGCGTCGGCGTGGAGGTGGCCGGGCGCGTGCCTGGGACCAGTATGAACGAGTTGCCGGGTCTGGGCGAAGGTACAGTCGTCGCGGTGATGGACCCCAACCTGACGGCGGCGGCCAGGGCGGCCGAGGAGCGCGGGGCGAGGGTGGTCAGGACGCTCACGCCCGTCGGTGTGGACGGCACGGCCCGCTTCATACACGACGTGGCGGCGGAGGCCGGGGCGAAGGCGAACGAGCTGGCAAGGGCGCGGTCGGTATGGGAGGGGCTCGAGCCACTGAGGAACCGCGTGCGAGGAAAGAGGATCTTCTTCGCCGGCGACACCGGGCTCGAGGTGCCGCTCGCCCGCTTCCTGGCGGACGCCGGGGCCGTGGTGCTCGAGGTCGGCGCGCCGCGGTTGGACCGCCGATCCCTGGCGATCGAGCTGCAAGCTCTGGGCCCCGACGTGGACGTGGTGCAGTCCCCTGACTGGCGGGGGCAGCTCGGGCGCATAGACGCCGCCAGGCCTGATGTGGTCGTGGCGAGCCCCGGCCTGCACGTCCCGCTCGTCGCCCGCGGCCACCTGTGCCGCTCTCCGCAAGACTTTCTCGATGCCGGGGTCCACGGCTACGAGGGTGCCCGGCGCATCCTGGAGCTGCTGGTGCGCACCTTCGAGCGGGCCGAGGCCCTCGACTCCGTACACCTGTGAGGCTCCTGCGCGGCGTCTACGAGGGGCCGGGTAGTCACGGCATCCTGAGGGTGGCCGCGAGCATGCGGGGCGTGCACACCGTGCTGCGGGCTCTGCCCGGCGAGGGCTATTTCCCCGCACTCTACGGAGCGCGGACGCGTTCCGGCGAGGCGGCGCCGGTATCTTTGAGCCCCGTGCGGGAGCAACCCGAGGACTCGTGGGGTCCGGGGGATCTCACCCGCGACCTCTCGAGCGTAGTCCGGCGTCACCCCGAGACGGAGGCCGTGATCCTGGCGCGCTCGGAGGCCGCACTGCTCTCAGGGGAAGAGCCCCCGGAGATATCCCTCCCCGAAGCGGGCGGGAGGTCCCCAAGGCTCGTCACGTGCGAGTGGGAGGCACCAGGCGTCGGGGAGGTCGAGGCAGCGGACCTGGCGCTGGAGGATCTAATCCGGGCGCACACCCGCGGGAGGCGCCAGAGGAGCCCGTCCCCCACCGTCAACGTGTTCGGGCCACCTGTCTTCGGCCCCGGAGCTGCGGCCGAGTACGCCGAGGCGGAGCGCCTCCTGGCTCTGATCGGGGTCAGGGTCAACGCCAGAATACCGCTGGGGGCGAGCGTCGGAGACCTGGGCCGCCTCTCGCAGGCGTGGGTCAACGTGCTCCTCTACAGGGAGATCGGGGAGTCGGCTACGCTCTACCTCCAGGACGAGTTGGGAATGCAGCGCGTGACGACACCCATGGTAGGCGCCGCGGGCACCGGGGCGGCGCTGCGAACTATAGGAGATCTGTGCCGCCTCGACCCGAAGCGGGTGCAGCAGGCGGTGTGGGCGGAGCTGGCCCGGACGGCGAAGCTCCCGTGGTACGCTCGACTGGGCAAGCCGGAGACGTTCCGGGGCCGCAGGGTCGCGATCTTCGGGGACTTCACCTATCCCCTCGGGCTAGGTTACGCCCTCTCGCGGGAGGTCGGGCTCGAGATCGCTGCCTGCGGCACCTACCTTGGACACCTCGAGCGGGACTTCCTCTTCCACGCGCACACCTTCACGGACCAGGCATTCGTGGAAGACGACCCGGAGGAGGTGGCCGTCCGCATCGAGGCCTCGGACCCCGACCTCGTCGTCGGGACGCACCTGGAAGAGGGCGTAGCCGACTCTCTGGGTATCCCGTTCCTCCCGTTCTGCCCGCCCACGGACCACAGCCCGTTCGTCGAGCGGCCGCTCATGGGCTACGCGGGGTCGAGCGTCCTGGCCGATGCGCTCGACGGCGCCCTGGGCCAGCCGGAGGAGGAGCCGGAGGCCGCGGAGGCAACCGGCATCCCGTGGGCAGACGAGGCGCGCGAGGAGCTCGCGGAGATACCCTCCTTCCTGAGGGGCCGGGCCCGGCGCCTCGCCGAGGAGCGCGCCCGTGAGCTGGGATCGGCCGAGGTGACGCGCGAGATCTTCCTGGGATCCCGCCGCTGACCTACTCCTCCGGTCGACTGATGACCTGTGCGGCGGGTCCGAATCGCTATAATCCGCCGCGATGGGTATAAGAGACTTCATCCGGCATCTCGAGGAGC
>JBJMIY010000182.1:0-3559 GCA_045806605.1 Rubrobacteraceae bacterium | reverse complement strand
GTTTTGTACCGGAGCATTATGTAGCGTCGCAGGATGGGAAGAAAGTCCTTCCTGAGGAACCTAGCGGCTGGCGTCGAGAAACCGCCTGGCCTCTTCGAGCTGCGACTCGACCGACCCGGGCGAAGTCGAGCCTGGACTCTGCTTGTTGGCCACGCTACCTTCCGGCGTGAGGAGCTCGAGCGGTAGCTCCGCGAGCTCCGGGTGGGCCGCCGCGAGCTCTTCGCCCGGCACCTCCTCGAGCGAGACGCCAAGCTCCTCGGATCTGCGGACTAGCTGCCCTACGGCCCTGTGCGCCTCCCGGAACGGCACGCCCCGCGCGGCCAGGAAGTCCGCGAGCTCCGTCGCGAGCGCGAACCCGCCGGCGGCCCACTCCATGCGCTCGCCGTCGAAGCGCGCCGTGCGTAGCATTCCGGGGAGCACGCCAAGCATGAGCAGAACGGCGTCCACCGCGTCGAATAGCGGCTCTTTGTCTTCTTGCAGGTCCTTGGAGTAGCCAAGAGGGAGCCCCTTGAGCGTAACGAGCAGCGCGTTCAGGTCGCCGATGAGCCTGCCCGCCTTGCCGCGCAGAAGCTCGTAGGCGTCAGGGTTCTTTTTCTGCGGCATGATGGAGGACCCGGATGAGTAGGCGTCGTCGAGCTCCGCGAAGCCGAACTCGGCGCTCGTCCACAGGACCCACTCCTCCCCGAGGCGGCTCAGGTGTACCCCCAGAACGGCGCAGGCGTAGAGGAGGTCGAGGACGAAGTCCCTCTCCGATACCGCGTCGAGCGAGTTCGAGAAGGGCTCCATGCCGAGCTTCGCCGCCGTCGAGGCAGGATCCACCGCGTGCGGCGTACCGCCAAGGGCCGCGGCCCCTAGAGGAGAAACACCCGCTGTCTCCCCAGCTGCCTCCAGCCTCCGGAGATCCCTTTTAAAGGCCTGGAAGTGGGCGAGCAGGTGGTGGGTGAGCAGTATCGGCTGGGCACGCTGCAGGTGGGTGTATCCTGGCAGGACGAGGTCCTTGTTCTCCTCAGCCACCTCGACGAGCGCCCGCATCACCGCGAGGACACTGCCTTTGATCTTCTCCCCCGCGTCGCGAGCGAAGAGGTGGAGGTCGAGTGCCACCTGGTCGTTGCGACTGCGCCCCGTGTGCAGCTTGAGCGCGACGTCACCCACCAGCTCTCTGAGCCGCCGCTCGACGGCGGTGTGGATGTCCTCGTCCCCGAGGGTCCACGAGAACTCTCCGGCCTCGACCTCCGCGAGTACCGCCTCGAGACCGAGCACGAGCTCACTTGATTCCTCCAGGGTGATGATTCCCTGCTCTCCGAGCATCGCGGCGTGAGCGATGGAGCCCCGGATGTCGTAAGGCGCGAGCCGCACGTCGAAGGGGATGGAGGCGTTCAGCCGCTCGAAAGCTTCGGCGGGCGAAGATCCGAACCTCCCGCCCCAGAGTGGCCCTTTCTCGCTCACGGAGGGCAGTTTACACGTCGAGGTAGACGCCCACCGGGGTCGATCCGGAACAGGCACGTGATCGCTACGCACCTTTTGTCGCTCACGAATCGCTGGTCTGGCGTGAATAGGGTATAAGGAAATCCACGATGGCATTTCTACCGCCGAGGCAAGGGAAGCGAAGATGTTCGAGCTGGACGAAAGCACTATCCACGACCACGCCTCTCCAGAGTCGTATCGCAGGGGCGAGGACTACCGCGAACAGGGAGCGGTGCTCACTTCGACCCGGCGCGGCGACGCGCTGCAAGCCAGCGTGGCGGGCAGCGACTTCGCTCCTTACAGCGTCCGGATCTCTTTCGCCGGGACCGAGATCACATCCGCAGCGTGCAGTTGTCCCTATGATTGGGGCGGCTGGTGCAAGCACATCGTCGCGGTCCTGCTCACCTGCGTCCGCGAACCCGAGACGGTACGGGAGCTGCCGGCACTCGAAGAGACCCTCTCCGACCTGGACCGCGCTCAACTCCAGGACCTCTTGCTGAAGCTAGTCGAGCGTGACCCCTCCCTGGCCGACGTCATAGAGGGCGAGATCTCGCTCCCGTCATCCTCAGCCGGTCGCCCGGTGAACGTCGAAGCCATCCGGAGCAGGCTCCGCTCCAGCCTCCAACCTCCAGGCTACATGGACCCCTACGGGGGCTACCATAACACCGGCGGAAACGTGGACGAGGCGCGCCGCATACTCGATAGCGCAAGGGAATCTATTCGATCGGACAACGGCCGCGACGCCCTGCCGGTTCTGGAGGCGATTACCGAAGAGTACACGGAGTCCCTGGAGATGATCGACTGGGAGATGATCGGGGACTACGGAGGCGAGCTCATCGACTTTTTCGGGGAGCTGGGAGTGGCGTGGACATTGGCCCTGCTAAGCGTGGATGACCTCACTCCCCGCGAGCGGGAAGATTACAGCGCGAAGCTCGACGTGTGGTGGGGCGAGCTGGGAGACTACGACGCGGGGAGCGCCTTCGGCGCGGCCTTCCGGGCGGTCGAGCAGAGCTGGTCCTACCCACCGCTGGTCAGGGTGCTGGAGGGCGAAGCCTTGGATGACGAGTCCTACGAGGAACTCTTCGATCCCATCTTGACCATCGCCCGGCTCAACGTGCTGGAGCGCCGGGGCCGTTTTGAGGAGTATCTCCATCTCTCGGAAGCGACGGGCGAAACCGTGAGCCACGCCATCATGCTGGTCCGGCTCGGACGAACCGAGGAGGCCGTCGAGTACGCTCTCGGGCGCCTTGCCGTCCCGGAAGAGGCGCTCGCCGTAGCCGAAGCCCTGAACGCGCAAGGGCAGCCGGAGGCCGCGCTACGGGTCGGAAAGGGTGGTCTCTCGTTGGAAGGGAGGAAGGCTCGGCTCGCGAGCTGGGTGCGAGACCGTGCAGAGGTCGAAGGCAATCTGCGATTGGCGCTCGAAGCGGCCGTGGCCGCCTTTCGCGCCGACCCGGACCTCGCCTCTTACCAGCGGGTGAGGAATCTGGCCGGCGAGCGTTGGCCGGAGCATCGGGAGCAACTTCTCGAACATTTGCGCCAGATCGCGCCTTACTACCCCCAGGGACATGTGGAGGTCTTCCTGCACGAGGATCTCATCGAAGATGCTATCGCCGTGGTCGAGGAAAGCCCGGCCCCGGCACTGGTAGCAAGGGTAGCGGAGGCGGCAGTCGAATCCCACCCTGACTGGGTCATCAAGACCTGCCGCCGCCGGGCCGAGGAGATCATGGAGCAGGGCAGGTCACAGTACTACGACGAAGCGATAACCTGGTTGGAGAAGTCAAGGGACGCCCATGTAGCGGCCGGACGAGAGGAAGAGTGGCGAGACTACCTCGACGACCTCGTCAGCCGCCATCAGCGCAAGTACAAGCTGCGACCGATGTTGCAAGACCTCGCGTACTGAGGCGCACTCACAGGTTCGGGCCGGGCGCTACTGGGCGCCCGGCCGCTTGTCCCTCAGGTATTTCCTTATGGCGGACTTGAGTGTACTGAGGCCTAGAGTGGCGTTGCGGGTGCGGCTCCCGACGATGTCGCTGCCGAGGCTCTCGACGAAGGTCATGTAGTCGAGGTCGAGAACCTCACCCATCGTGAGTTCCTC
>JBJMIY010000181.1:0-2629 GCA_045806605.1 Rubrobacteraceae bacterium | reverse complement strand
GGCGGATACTCGCCCCTGCCCAACATCTCCCTCACCTTCGTCCCTGAGAAGAAGACGTGGGACTCTGGGTCGTGCGGACACGTCTTCGCGGAAGCCATCCCCTGGCACTCCTCGCAGAAGTAGGCGTGCTCGAAGAACAGCGGCGTGATGCCAAGCTCCTCCTCGTCGAACTCCTCGAAGATGTGCTGGGCATCATACGTGCCGTAGTAGCTCCCTACCCCTGCGTGATCCCTGCCCACGATGAAGTGCGTGCAGCCGTAGTTCTTGCGGCAGATAGCGTGGAAGATAGCCTCACGAGGGCCCGCGTAGCGCATCGCAGCAGGGAACACAGCGAGCATGGTGCGCTCCATGGGGTAGTACTGCTCCAGGATGACCTCGTACGAGCGCATGCGGACGTCCGCCGGGATGTCGTCGGACTTGGTCTCGCCGACGAGAGGGTTCAAGAGCAGTCCGTCGACTGTCTCGAGGGCGCTCTTCTGGATGTACTCGTGGGCTCGGTGGACGGGGTTTCTGGTCTGGAAGCCGACCACCTTCTTCCAGCCCTTCTCCGCGAACGTCTTCCTCAGCTCGTGCGGTTCGTAGTAGTAGCCGGGGAAGGGGCCGCGGTCGAGGGGTTGCAGCAGGTCTATCTCCCCGCCAAGAAGGACGTCGTCCTGGCGGTAGAGGTAATCCACGCCCGGATGGTCCTGGTCGGTGGTGCGGTAGACCTGGCGGGCTTCACGTTCCTTATCGTAGGGGTAGCGTTCCCTCAGGAACATGGTGGCCACCGGCTTTCCGGTACCGTCCACCAGGGCGACGTGCGTATCTTCGCTCAGGGAGCGGGCCGTCTCTTCTCCTGTGGAGAGTGTTACGGGCATGCTCCACGCCAGGCCGCTTGCGAGGCGCATGTCCTCGACGACGCTCTCGTAGTCGTCCCTGAGCATGAAACCCTCCAGGGGGCTGAAGACCCCGCTGGCGATCATCTGCAAGTCCGAAAGTGTTCTGGCGTCGACAGGAACCCGGGGTAGTCCGAGGGCCTCTCTGACGAGCTCTCCCCGGTCTTCGTCCGGCGCCCTGCGGTCAACCAGGATCCCGCCATGCGGCGCTACGGTGCTTCTCTCTACAAGCATCTTTCTCCTCTCTCAAAGATTCACGTTCGACGAACCGCCGGCCCGGTGGACCTGACGGATGGCTGGGATGGCGTGGGCGGCGAGCTTGTAGTAGTAGGGCAGGCAGTACTCGTACGCCTCTCGCGCCTCGTCCGGAAGAACCGGGTCCCTGCGTTCGGCCCGCTTGATGCCGGTGCTCTGCTGCGCCGCCTCGTGCCACCCGTCCCAGTTGTCCCACCTGCGCACCTCCCTCGACTCCCACGACAGGGAGCGTGGATCGAATGCGACGCCAAGGTGCTCGCAGTAGGCGGCGAGTACGCCCGCGGGGTTCTCCGAGAAGGTCATGGCGTCTACGACCACGACATCCTCCCCGTTCACCTCCGTTGCGTACCGGAAGAGGTTGTAGATCTGCTCGAAGCCGGTCTCTTCCAGCGTGAAGTCGGGCCACATCTTGTACATCGAAGCGATCACATACTTCGGGTCCCGGATGATAAACGTGTTCGCGAAGTTGGCAGCGAAGCTCGAGGAGATCACACCCTTCGCGTGGTAGGCCATGTCCTTGACGAACACGCGCGCCGCACGCGGCGCCAGGACGCTCTCCAGAACCCTCTCGTAGTTGTTCTCCGCCCTCGGCTCCACGTCGGCGTAACGGTCGCTCAGGCGGTCCTCGCCGTAGTAGTAGGAGGCGGAGAAGGGCTCGTGCAGGACCTCGAAGTCGTCCCTTTCGACGAAAACCCTCTCGAACGCGGTAGATATGGACCTTGGCACCGCCCACAGCGCGACGGGCTTGTTGTCGCTCGCGACCAATCTCACTCTCCCTCCAGAGAACTGCGCGGCCCGCCCGGCACGGGCGGGCCGGCGATCGCTGCCGTCAGGTTCCTCAGCTGCGGACCATCCTCCACCACCTGTCCAGCGCCTCGCGGCGGGGGGCCAGGTATTCCTCCGGCGTGCCTATGCTCTCGAGGAACGAGAGCGTGCTCTCGCAGAGCGCCTCGCCCTCGCCGTTGAACCTCTTCCACGCGTTATCTCGCTCGCCGGGGTCGCGCGAGAGGTCGTAGATCTCCGGCTCGTCGTCCGGGCCGCCCAGGATCAGGGACCGCTCGCGCGTGGTCACGGTCAGCGGCATGTAGTCGGCGATCCTGCGCGCCTTGGAGTCTATGGCGGTGACGATCTCACCCTCCGCCAGGTACAGCGGCCACGAGCTCACCACAAAGGGCCTGTGCTCCTCCCGTCTCCCCGCCAGCACATCTCCGAACGGCTCGCCAGTCATGGTGGAAGGCATCTCCCCAAGCCCCGCGAGCTCCAGGATCGTCGGCGCCAGATCAGGGGCCGTCGTCATCGCCGAGCGTCTCCCTGGCTTCAGGCCAGGACCTCGGACCATCAACGGCACGTTCGTCAACTCCCTGTACAGCGGAGAGCGCTCGACCGTCAAGAGCCACGACTCGGCCAGCCACCCTGGCAGGGACGAGTCCTCCGTGACCTCGGCCTCCGGCTCGTGTACCCACTCGGCCTTGCCGAAGTAGTCGTGCTCGCCGAAGTAG
>JBJMIY010000180.1:0-3195 GCA_045806605.1 Rubrobacteraceae bacterium | reverse complement strand
TTCTCTCTGCACTTACTAGCTGAAATGCTGACAAGCGAGGGCCCTTGGCCCGAGCGTGCTGTCTTGCTGCCTGAAAGGCAGCGTGCTGACAAGACTCGAAGCGCCGTGCTGCGACGACCGAAGGGAGGCGTGCTGACAAGTGGAGGCCTTAAAGGCCGGAGCGTGCTGCATTGCGTTACTATAGTCACCATGAAGCAGCCGAGACGTTTCGAGACCCGCGCCGTCCACTCCGGCGAGCGCAGGGGGGGCGTGGACGAGAACGGGAACTTCTTCCCTATCTCGACCCCGATCTACGCCTCGACAACCTTCTCCCACCACGACATAGAGACTACGGACAGGGTCCTTGGCGGCGAGGAGCCGGGCTACAGCTACGCCCGCTACGACAACCCGACGGTAGTCGCCTTCGAGGAGGCGCTGGCCTCGCTCGAGGCTCCTGACGGCGAAGCCAGAGCGTTCGCGTTCGCCTCGGGGATGTCCGCGATGCACGCCGCTCTAACGGCGGCGGAGCTTGGCCCGGGGGCCACTGTCCTGGCGGCCGAGCAACTCTACGGCTCGACGGCCACGCTCCTGTTGCAGATCTTCGGCGCGAACGGGGTCGAGGTCCGCTTCGTGGACGCCTACGACCTAGGGGCGGTGGAGAAGAAGGTGGCGGAGCTCGAGCCCCGCGCCGTCGTCATCGAGACCATCTCCAACCCCCTCCTGCGCGTGGCCGACACCGCGGGCGTTGCCGAGGTCGCGCGCGCGGGCGGCGCAGCGCTCGTGGTGGACAACACCTTCGGCACGCCCTTTCTGCAGCGTCCGCTCGAGCTGGGCGCGGACCTGGTAGTCCACAGCGCAACCAAGTACCTCTCGGGCCACGGCGACCTGACCGCCGGGGTCGTCGCCGCGGATCCTCCGTATGATGGAGCACTGGAGAGCATCAGGAAGCGTGTCGGCGGCACTCTGGGCCCCTTCGAGGCCTGGCTCGCCCACAGGGGATTGAAAACGTTGCCGCTGCGGATAGGCCGCCAGTGCGAGAACGCGCGCCTGATCTCCGCCCGCCTCGCCTCCCACCGCAAGGTCGCGAAGGTCCACCATCCGGCCCTGGATGATCACCCAGACCACGCGGTCGCCAGCCGCGTTCTCTCCGACACAGGAGGCCTCGTCTCCTTCGAGCTGGAGGCCGGAGGGAGGGAGGCTGCCTACGCGTTCCTGAACGCCCTCAAGCTGTGCGTCAAGGCTCCGAGCCTCGGGGACATCTATACTCTGGCGATACACCCCGCCACCTCTTCCCACAGGGAGCTCTCGCCCACGCGACGCGAGCGGCTCGGGGTGAGGGAGAACCTGATCCGGCTCTCCTGCGGAATCGAACACCCGCAAGACGTGATCTCCGACCTTGAAGCGGCGCTCGAAAAAAGCTAGTCAGCACTTCAGCACGCTCCGGGCCTTTACAAGGCCGGAGCGTGCTAACTGGAAAACTACGCGGCAAGCTGCGAGAGTACCGATCGGGAAAGGCACGAGAACAAGGGAGGTTCCAACTATGGCGCAGACGCACTACTATCCGGAGGACGAGGTCCACTATATCTGGGACAACGAGCTGGATCCCGCTCTCACCATCGCGCCAGGCGACACGGTCGTCTACCACACCCGCGAGGTCAGCGACGGCCAGATCACGCCCGACTCCACCGCCGATGCCCTCGCCACCCTCGACTGGGACCGCCTATACCCGCTGGCCGGCCCCGTCGCTATCGAGGGCGCGGAGCCCGGCGACGTCCTGGAAGTGGAGGTCCTCGACATCCACACCCAGGGGTGGGGCTGGACGGCGGTCATCCCCGGCTTCGGGCTGCTCGAGGAGGACTTCACCGAGCCGTACCTCAAGATCTTCGACCTCACCACCGGCGACTACACGCATTTCAAGGACGACATCGTTATCCCCATAGAGCCCTTCTTCGGGACGATGGGCGTAAACCCCGCCGATCCGGTGAAGCCGCCTGTCATGCCCCCGGGCCCGTTCGGCGGCAACATGGACACCCGCCACCTTACGAAGGGCAGCAGGCTCTTCCTCCCCGTGCACGACTCCGGCGCTCTCTTCTCGTGCGGCGACGCGCACGCCGCCCAGGGCGACGGCGAGGTCTGCGTTACCGGCATCGAGTGCCCGATGTACGCGTCCCTGCGCTTCGACCTGCACAAAGACCGGACCATCCCGGCCCCGCAGTTCGCCACGCCTGGCCCGCTCACGCCGATGGTCGAGGACGCGGGCTGGTACGCCACGATGGGCGTGAACCCAGACCTCATGCAGGCGGCGAAGGACTCGCTGCGGGCAATGGTCGATCACATGAGCACGACGTATCATCTGGAGCCCGTGGAAGCTTACGTCCTGGCCAGCCTGGTGGTTGACCTCAAGATCAGCGAGATCGTGGACAAGCCGAACTGGATCGTCTCCTCCTACCTGCCCCTCGCCATCTTCGGGTAAGCGAGACACGGTGCCAGAAGCCCTGGCCTTCGACATGTACGGCACGCTGGTGGACCCGGCCGGCATCAGCCGGCGGCTGGAGCGGTATCTGCCCGAGCAGGCGCAGCGCCTGGCCGAGGTGTGGCGCCGGAAGCAGCTGGAGTACACGTTCCGCCTCGCCGCGATGGAGCGATATCAGGACTTCGAGCAGGTCACGCGCAAGGCCCTGGACTACGCGCTCGCCACCGTCGGGCGAGAGCTCGCGCCGGAACACAAAGAAGACCTCATAGAGCGATACAACGACCTGGAGCGGTTCGCCGACGTCGAGCCGGGTCTCGAGCGCTTGAAGGAGGCCGGACACGCGATGATCGTCTTCTCCAACGGGGCTCCGCACATGCTCGAGGCGCTCATGGACTCGGCGGAGCTCCGTCCTTACTTCCAGGGTTTCGTCAGCGTCGACGAGGTGAAGACCTACAAACCCGCCCCCGAGACGTACCGGCACGCAGCGCGTCGGCTGGGGCGGCCTATCGGGGAGGTCCGGCTCGTCTCCTCGAACCCATTCGACGACATCGGAGCTGAGGCCGCAGGCATGAAGTCCGCGTGGGTGGACCGCTCCGGCGGCCTGTTCGACACGCTTGGCCCCACTCCGGAGATCGTCGTCGGCACGCTCACAGAGCTGGCGGACGCTCTGGAGTGAGCACGCTGCCTTTCAGGCAGCTTGTCAGTACGGCGCCTTTGGCGCCTTGTTAGCACGCTTCGGGCCT
>JBJMIY010000179.1:0-6909 GCA_045806605.1 Rubrobacteraceae bacterium | reverse complement strand
TCCAAGCAAACCGTATCCGACAAGGGTTCTCTCGAGAACCCGGCAAGCAAGGGCAGGAGCGAGGGCCGGGGGTAAGATGCCCCGGCCCTTCCGCCAGCTATTACAGTTCAATATCCGCCGTTGGTATCAGCCTCCGCTGTCGTTTGGCCCGTCCTGGTCGTTAGAGCTTTCGTGATCTGCAGGCGTGCTTAGGACGTTGAAGTTGCGGTCGAGGTGGACATCGACCTGGCTGCCGTCGTCGCGGGTGACCTCGACCTCGTAGTAGCCCTCTTCGTCGCCGACCTCGGTGCCGGTCACACGGCCTCCGTTGGTATGGTCGAGCGCGACGCTCTTGGCCTTTTCGATGCCGGGTCCGGTGGCCTGCTTCTCTCCGGAGTCGCCGGAGCCGGTAGCATAAGCAACGCCTGCCCCGACGAGCAGCAACAAAGCGAGCGCCGCGGCTATCAGCAGCGTCTTCAGGTTCAGCGCCCTGGCGTGCATTCCATCACCTCCTCGTTGCTAACGCTTCTGGGCAGAGTATAGGGCGCTGAACCTGAGAATGAGCTGAGAGCGGCATTAGAATTACGCGACCGAGATCCCGGAACCGCGAGGTCTCCCGCTGTCTAGTGGTGCTCGTGTCCCCCGTGGTGATACTCGTGTACGACCGCGTGTCCCTTGCCACGCGCGATGAGCCAGCGGTTGACCGGGAAGGCCGCCACGAAGGCGACGGCCAGCGCGAACGCCAGGCTGCCCCAGAAAAGGGCACTGCTCAGCCCCGCATCCATCGCCCCGGGAATCAAGACAACGATCAGGTTGTCCACTATCTCCATGATCGTGATCGAAAGCGTGTCCGAGGCGAACGCCAGAGGCAGCGCCGTAGCCAGCGACAACCCCGCCCGCAAGAGCGGGAGCATGGTGAGCGAGTAGCCGAAGAAGAACGCGAGCACGATTGCCAGAACGATGGTCGCTACGTTGCCCCATCCCAACACAGTCCCGATCGCCAACCCCAGAACCTCGCCGATGGCGCAGCCAGTCAGACAGTGCGCCGTCGCACTGAACGCCAGCCTGTTTAACGAAGAACCCCGAGCAGCCATCACGCTCCTTTCCGTAGTTTTTCGTTGCACTTCGGTATTCATCTCTTGCTCAGCTTCATCCTGATGCCCCCTCTTGGGCGCAGCGTGATCGAAGGCTGGGGGACCGGTGGTCCTCCGGTTACGGGCTCGAGGCGGAACTCGCGCGCTATCGTCGCGAGCAGCAGCACGGCCTCCATCCTGGCGAAGTTGCTGCCGATGCACATCCTCGGTCCGCCCCCGAACGGGAAGTAGGCGTACGGGGGCAGGTGATCCGTGCGCCCGTCGTACCAGCGGGATGGGTCGAAGTCGTCGGGACGGTCGAAGAAGCGGGGGTTGCGGTGCGTTACGTACTGGCTGATGAACATCTGGGTCTTCGTAGGGACGTGGTAGCCCCCGATCTCACAGTCTCCGAGAGCCTCCCGGCCGATGGCCCAGGCCGGCGGATAGAGGCGCATGGACTCTTTGATGACTGCACCGGCGTAGCGCAGCCGGGGCAGGTCCCGGACGGTCGCGGCGCGTCCGTCGAGCACCTCTTCCAGCTCGGCCGTGAGGTTCGTCTCTGTCTCCGGGTTCTCGCCGAGCAGGTAGAAGGTCCACGAGAGGGCTATGGCGGTTGTCTCGTGACCTGCAAGGACGACGGTCATGACCTCGTCCCTGAGCTGTTTGGGGTCCATCCTGTTGCCGTCTTCGTCTTCGGCGTGGAGCAGCATGGAGAGGAGGTCGCCGGTGTCCGCGCCGCTGCGCCGGCGCTCTTCGATGATGGAGTAGATGATCCCGTCGAGCCGCCGCACAGCTCTGCGGTAGCGCACGTTGGCCGGGGTGGGGACGCTCTCGGGGAGCAGGCGCAAGAACGAGCCGCTCCCCTGATCGGAGAAGTAGTCCATTATCTGTCCGAGAGCCTCTCCGACGCCCTCGGCCTCGCCCGCTATGTCGGCGTCGAGCAGGGTCTTGGCGACGATCTCGAGGGTGAGGCTCATCATCTCCGTGTGGACGTTGCGGACCTCGCCGTCCTGCCAGCCCTCGAGCATCCGCTCGGTAAAGGCCACCATCGTCTCGCCGTAGGCCTCTACGCGCTGGCGGTGGAAGGCCGGCTGGGCGAGCCGCCTCTGGCGGCGCCAGAAGTCGCCCTCGTTTATCAGGAGCCCGTTGCCGAGGACGCTCAGCTCCTCGCGGGTGTATCTGTCCTTGATGAAGTTGCGGTTGTTCTTCACCAGCACCTGCTCGACGTCGTCGGGGTGGGTGATCAGGTACGCCAGCGTACCCGGGAAGCGCAGCCTGACGACGTCGCCGTGCTCGCGCGAGCACCGCGTCAAGAACCCCAGAGGGTCCCTGGCGTAACCCAGCATGTTGCCGACTACCGGACGCCCCTTCGGGCCCGGCGGGAGCTTCAGGGTCGACAACGCCCTACACCCTCAAGAAGCGCTCGACGGCGGCTGTGAGCTCTTCTATCTTCTCCTCAGCGTCCTCGCCGTTCTCTATGGACTCCTTGACGCAGTGCTCGACGTGGTCCTTGAGCAGGATGGTGCCCACCTTCTCTAAAGCCGAGACGACGCTGGCGATCTGGGTCAGGACGTCCACGCAGTAGGCTTCCTCGTCTACCATCCGCTGCACGCCCCTCACCTGGCCCTCGATCCGCTTGAGGCGGTTCTGGAGTAACTCTTTGTCCCTCGCCTTTATGTAGCCGTGCGCGCTCCCCGTAATCGTCTGCTCGTTGTTCCGTGTTGCGTCCATCTCTCTAGCCTTTCTGCTAGCCAACTTTCATCCTGCGCAGCCTGAGGGCGTTGCTAACCACCGTCACGCTCGAGAGCGCCATCGCCGCAGCTGCCAGCACGGGGTTGAGGAATCCGTACTCCCCGAGAACCGGCCTCAACACCTCAGGCACCGCGCCGCCCGCGAAGAACGGGTAGAGTACCCCGGCCGCTACCGGGATGAGCGCGACGTTGTAGGCGAACGCCCAGAAGAGGTTCTGCTTGATGTTCCTCACGGTGGCCTTCGAGAGCTTGATGGCCCGCGCGACCCCGCGCACGTCGCCGGAGATCAGGGTGAGGTCGGCAGCCTCAAGCGCCACGTCCGCGCCGGTGCCGATGGCGATCCCGACGTCTGCTTGGGCCAGCGCCGGAGCGTCGTTGATGCCGTCTCCGACCATGGCAACCTTCTCGCCTTCTTTCTGCAGCCGCTTCACCTCGGCAGCCTTGTCACGCGGCAACACCTCGGCGAGAACTCTGTCTATGCCGAGCTCGCGGGCTATGACACCGGCTGTCCGGCTGTCGTCGCCAGTGATCATTGCTACCTCGAGCCCCATCTCGCGCAGCCTCGCGACCGCCTCGCGCGATTCGCTCCTGACTGTGTCGGCCACCGCGACTATGCCCGCGGGCTCCCCGTCCACCGCAACGAATACATGCGTCTTGCCCTCACGCGCGAGCTCCTCACCCAGCGGGCCGAGCGCGTCCTGGCCGGCTTCCGACCCGGCCAGGAATCTCCGGCTCCCGACGCGGATAGCGTGGCCCTCCACCAGGGCTTCCACGCCGCCGCCGCTCGTGGCGCTGAACTCCTCGGCCTCTGCGAGGGAGAGACCCCGATCCTTCGCACCCCTCACGATGGCCTCGCCCAGAGGGTGCTCGCTGGTCCTTTCGGCCGAAGCGGCGAGGCGCAGGACCTCGTCTTCGCCGAGGCCGTTGGTGGCGACCACCTCTGTCAGCTCGGGCTTTCCCCTGGTGAGGGTGCCGGTCTTGTCGAGCACGACGGTGGTTAGCTTGTGGGCGGCTTCGAGAGCTTCGCCGCCCTTGATGAGGATGCCGTATTCTGCGCCCTTGCCTGTGCCGACCATTATCGAGGTCGGGGTCGCGAGCCCCATCGCGCACGGGCAGGCGATGATCAGGACCGCGACGAAGTTGAGGAGCGCGAGCGTAAAGGCCGGCTCGGGGCCGAAGACGAGCCACACTACGAACGTGAGAACCGCGATCGCCGCCACCACAGGCACGAAGACGCCGCTTATCCTGTCCGCCAGCCGCTGTATGGGCGCCTTGGTGCCCTGCGCCTCCTCTACCATCCTCATTATCTGCTGCAGAGCGGTGTCCTTCCCGACCTTCGTCGCCTCGAATCTGAACGAGCCGGTGGTGTTTATGGTCGCCCCGATCACCCCGTCGCCAACCCTCTTTACAACGGGCATGGCCTCGCCGGAGATCATGGCCTCGTCCACCGCCGACTCGCCCGAGACCACCACGCCATCGACCGGCACCTTCTCCCCGGGCCGGACCACCACGACGTCCCCCACAGATACGTCCTCGACCGGCACATCGCCCTCTTCGCCGTCACGCACCACCCGCGCCGTCTTCGCCCCGAGGCCGGCGAGCCTCTTTATGGCCTCGCTCGTGCGGCCCCTGGCCCGCGCCTCGAGCAGCCTTCCGAGCAGGATCAGGGTGACTATGAGCGCCGACGTGTCGAAGTACACGCCGACCCCCATTCCACCGGCGAAGAGCTGCGGCGCCAGAGCGGCTACCGCGCTGTAGAAGTAGGCGGCGCTCGTCCCGACTACCACCAGCGTGTTCATGTCGGCGCTCCCGTGCCTGAGAGCACTCCAGGCGCCCCGGTAGAACCGGCGTCCCGCCCAGAACTGCACCGGCGTCGCGAGCGCGAGAAGAGCCAGGTTGAGCCACGTTGTGCGAACAGGTAACGTAAACCCGAACATGTGCGGCAAGCTGCCGACAAGGATCAAAGCCGTCAGTACCGCCGCAATCAGGAAGTCTCCTCTTAGCTTTCCGTACTCTCTCTCTCGCACGTCCCCGGTCTGCTCTTCCCGAACGACCCCGTATCCCGTATCCTCCACGGCGCCGACGAGTCTCTCCAGGCCCACAGAGACAGGGTCATACTCCACAGTCGCTTTCTCGGCCGCGAGGTTCACGTTGGCCGCGCGGACACCATCCGTTCCCAAGAGAGCCTTCTCGACCCTGCGCGCACACGCCGCGCACGTCATCCCGGTGACAGGTAGCGAAACGCTTTTCCACTCTTCGCTCATGCGATCGTAGCTTACTATACCCCCCTACCCTATACAAGGGTAGTATGGGTGGCGATGGTCTCCGTATACTCACGTCGGGTGTCCTTGAGAAGATGATGGCTTCTGGAGAGGAGGCGCGCGTGCGCTATGGCTTCGTAATTCCCAGAGGTGATCCCCGCGCTGTGGCCGAGCTTGCGGGCGAGCTGGAAGCGGCGGGTTGGGACGGCGCTTTCTATTGGGACGGCATCAACATCGGCGACATGGAGACCTACGACCCGTGGGTCGTGATGGCGGCGATGGCCATGAGCACCGGGAGGGTATGCATCGGGGCGATGCTGACGCCGCCGGCGCGCCGCCGACCCTGGAAGCTGGCCCGGGAGACGATGACGCTGGACCGACTCTCTGGCGGGCGGCTGGTATTGCCGGTAGGTCTGGGGACGCTAGACGACGGCGGTTTCTCGAAGGTTGGGGAGCCTACGGACCGCAGGGTACGCGCGCGGTTGCTGGACGAGAGCCTGGACATACTGACCGGCGTCTGGAGCGGGGAGCCGTTCTCCTACGAGGGCGAGCATTACAGGTTGGAGGAGATGACGTTTCTACCGCGCCCGGTGCAGAGGCCGCGCATCCCGATCTGGGTGGTAGGGGCCTGGCCGAGCGAGAAGTCGATGAACCGTGCGCTGCGCTACGATGGTCTGCTTGCCTACACTACTCGCGGCGAGGTCACGCCGGAAGACATCCGGGCGATGAAGGCGTACGTCGAAGAGAACCGTTCGCAGGACACCCCCTTCGACATCATCTGGGAGGGGGAGACGCCGGGCGACGACCCCGAGCGGGCGGCGCAGATCGTGCGTCCGTTCGCCGAGGCGGGTGTTACGTGGTGGATAGAGTCCAGGTGGACTCCTCCCAACGAGCCGGAGGACCTTCGAGCCCGCATAAGGCAGGGGCCGCCTTCCATCGGCTGAGGTTGCTGCCGTCTACTTCTTGCTGTCTTTGAGGATCTCGAAGATCTCGTCGATGAGCGCTTCGCGCTTGTCGGGGGGGAGGTCGCGGGGGTGAATAGTCTGCTTGTCCGACTGGAGGTTGCGGAGGGAGGCCTCCTCCGCCAGGTACTGGTCTATGAGGCGGACGATGGCGTCAACCTTCTCTCGCGGGAGGCCGTCGCCGCCGCGGGTCAATCTGCTCCACATGGTCTACGGCCCTCCTTGGCGGGTTGCAGTGTCGCGGCAGATTATACAGTCAGGTTTCAGGTGTTGGACCTCGGTAGCGAACGAGAGCCTGTACATCCCCCCTGACACCTGACGCCTATTGACTCAATCGAGTGCGCCGGTCGCGACCTTCCTGCGGAAGGATCTCTCGTCTGAGGGGACGAAGCCATCGGGGTTCTGCCAGGAGTAGGTCGTTATGCGGAGGTTACGCTCATCTATGGTCACCAGGTTGAAGCTCGAGGCGCGTCCGGGGCGGATGCGGTTGGAGATCGTGCCCGCGGTCGAGATGACGAGGCCGTGAACGCCCCTCTCGACGTTGTGGATGGCCTGCAGGTGGTCGTGGCCGCAGAGGATCAGCTCGGTGCCCAGAGATGCGAAGGTGTGCAGCGCCGTTTCGGTGTTGGCGAGCCCGTGGCGGCCCGAGAGCTCGCCGCGGATGGGGTTGTGGTGGATCATGACGATGCGGGCGGCCTCCGGAGAGGCGTTCTCGAAGGCTTCCCTGACGCTCTCGATATCCGCGTGCCTGACGTGCCCGATCACGCCGAGGTCTCTGAAGCGCCTTGTGACGGAACCCCGCGTGATGCCGTGAGCGGTGTTCAGGCCTGCGATGACCGCGCCAGGCACCTCGAGGGAAGGGGTCAGGTCCTCGCAGATGAAC
>JBJMIY010000178.1:0-3239 GCA_045806605.1 Rubrobacteraceae bacterium | reverse complement strand
GAGGTCCAGGTCCAGCCGTCGCCCATCTTGAACCAGTCGATGTTGCCGAGCTCCAGCGCGGCCTGGTGCTCGCCCACCTTCCACTTGCCGCTCTTCACGAACTGGTAGACGCCGATCCTGTAGCCTCGCGCCCAGCCCCTGAGCATTATTCCGAAGGATGCCGTCGATTTGCCCTTGCCGTGGCCCGTGTTCACGATTAGAAGCGGCCTCTCCCTGTTCGATCTCCGTCTGAGCCGCCTCTCTCTTGGCTCCCTAACCTCCTGCGCCTCGCTCACGCCACCCTTCTCCTCTCCACGAGATTTACCAGCGAATCGGCCCGCAACTCCTCAAGGCGCAGACACCTCGCCCCCATCGCCCCGGCCACCTCGCCCGCCATCCCGAGCCGAACGTATCCCTCTTCCGTGTCGACGACGAACGACGCTGCCCCGAGAGAGCGCAACCGCGCGGCCGCTGCCACCGGGTCAGGCCCCGTCGTCGCCCTTCCGTCGGTCAGGAGGACCAGCAGCGGCCTGCGTTCTCTATCGCGCAGGTTCTCCCTCTTCAGTACCTCGGCGGCCTTCTCTATCCCGGCCGCGAGGGGCGTGCGCCCTCCTGTCGGGAGGTCCTGCAGACGTGAAGCGGCCAGCTCGACGCTCGATGTTGGGGGAAGGAGTATCTGTGGGCCCTCGCCTCGGAAGGAGATCAGGGCGACCTTGTCGCGGCGCTGGTAGGCGTCGTCGAGCAGGGACAGAACGGCGCCCTTGACGGCCGACATGCGTCTGTGGGCCGCCATCGAGCCGCTCGCGTCGACGAGGAAGAGGATCAGGTTCCCCTCCCTTCCTTCCCTGACGTGCTGGCGCAAATCGCCAGCACGAACCTCGAGCCCGGGCCCCTCCCGGCCTCTTGCCCGCTGATGCGGCGCGGCCGCCCTCACCGTCGCCGCCAGCGCCACGTCCTTCGGGTTCTCTCCGCCCTCACGGTCCGCGACCGGAAGCCCGGCTTCGCCAACGATGCGGCTCCTTCTCCCCAGAGGCCCGCCCTGGCCTTTCCCCGGTGCCTCGAGCCGCACCGGCTCGAACGGGTCCGACGCGTTGTGACTCCGCTCCCCGGCCCCCATTCGCGCCTCCGAAGGCTCTTTGTTTTGCGCGCCCGACGAACGCTCGCCGTCGTTCCGGCCCTCGCCGGACTGTGGCACGCCGCCATCGGGGCCGTCCGGTGGATCGGGGCGGTCTCCGGAGAGGGCGTTTTCGATCTCTTCTGGGTCTATGCCGGGTTGCTCGAAAGGGCCGCGCCTGCGGCGGTGCGAGAGGGCGAGCAGCGCGGCCCGCTTTACGTCTTCGAGCTCCACCGTATCCCTGGCATCCCAGGCTGCCAGCGCCCTGGCGGTCTTGGCGGTGACCAGGTCGCCGCGGAGGCCGTCCACGCCCAGGTCGGCGCAGAGCGTCGAGATGCCGAACAAGATCCCCTCGTCCAGACCGACACCCTGAAGCCGCCGTCGGGCCGACTCCACTGCGGCCGCGAGTTTCGCGTCCTCGTTGGACCACTCCGCGGAGAACGCCTCAGGGTCGGTCTCGTAGCGGAGCCTGCGCCTGACGACCTCGACCCTGTCGGTCGGGTCCGCGTTCCCCGTTACCTCGACGGTTATGCCGAAGCGGTCGAGGAGCTGCGGGCGGAGCTCGCCCTCCTCGGGGTTCATCGTGCCGACGAGGATGAAGCGCGAAGGGTGCCGCACGCTCACGCCGTCGCGCTCGACGTGGTTTACGCCCATCGCGGCCACGTCGAGGAGAAGATCCACGAGGTGGTCGGAGAGCAGGTTTACCTCATCCACGTACAAAATGCCCCTGTGCGCCGCCGCGAGCAAACCCGGCTCGAACGCCTTCCTCCCCTCAGAGAGCGCCTTCTCTATGTCGAGCGTCCCCGCCAACCGGTCCGTGCTCGTCCCGACCGGCAACTCCACGAGCCGTACCGGCCGCATCTCCGAAGGTGCATCCGCCGGGTGCACTCCCGCCGGGCACTCGGGGTTCGGGGTTGCGGGGTCGCAGGAGTAGGGACAGCCGGAGACGACCTCTATCTGCGGAAGCAGCCTCGCCAGCGCCCGCACCGCAGTAGACTTCGCCGTTCCCTTCTCGCCGCGCACGAGCACGCCCCCGATCTCGGACGATACGGCGTTAGAGAGCAGGGCCGTTTTCAGGTCGTCCTGGCCGACTATGGCGGAGAAAGGGTAGAGAGAGGGAGTAGGGAGTAGGGAGTAGGGAGTAGTCGCTTTCACGCTTGTTCCTCGAGCATTCCTTCGTTTTCCAGGTAAACCTGTTTGAGAGCTTCAAGGTCTTCGGTATCGGGCTCGGACCACAAGCCGCGTTGCGCCGCCTCAAGCAGGCGTTCCGAGATGGCGCGTAAGGCCCAGGGGTTGGACTGCTGCATGAACTCACGGACCCTCTCGTCGAGGACGTATTTTCTGGTTACGTCGTCGTACATCCAGTCCTCGACGACGCCGGCGGTGGCATCGTAGCCGAAGAGGTAGTCTACGGTGGCGGAGAGCTCGAAGGCGCCCTTGTAGCCGTGGCGCCGCATGGCCCCTATCCACTTGGGGTTGGCCACGCGGCTGCGGAAGACGCGGCGGGCTTCTTCGGAGAGGTCTTTGGTCTTTACCCTCGATGGGTCAGCGGAGTCCCCGATGTACGCCTTCGGGTCGCGGCCCGTCAGGGCGCGGACGGCGGCGATCATGCCGCCGTGGTACTGGAAGTAGTCGTCGGAGTCGAAGAGGTCGTGCTCGCGGTTGTCTATGTTCTTTACCGCAACCTCCGTCCTTCGCAGGTTGGACTCCATGGACTCCCGAGCTTCGACGCCGTCTAACCCTCGACCGTAGGCGTAGCCTCCCCAGACGGCGTAGACCTCGGCGAGGTCCTCGTCGGTGCGCCAGTTGCGGGCGTCCATCAGGGGGAGGAGACCGGCCCCGTAGGCGCCGGGCTTGGAGCCGAAGATGCGCGTGGTCGAGCTGCGGTCGTCTGCGCCCGCGCTCTTCTCCTCGTCGGCGTGCTTTTTGACGAAGTTCAGGTCGTCTGGTTCGTCCAGGGCGGCGACCGTGGTAAATGCGTCGTCCAGGAGGGAGATCAAATTGGGGAAAGCGTCCCTGAAGAAGCCACTGATCCTGACGGTTACGTCGATCCTCGGCCGACCGAGTTCGCTCAGGGTGATCACCTCCAGGCCGGTTACCCGCCGCGACTCCTCGTTCCATACGGGCTTCACGCCGAGCAGGGCGA
>JBJMIY010000177.1:0-4306 GCA_045806605.1 Rubrobacteraceae bacterium | reverse complement strand
GTTCACGATGATGAGCGCCAACAAGATCGCCACTTTTCAGTTGAGGTAGGACGGAGACAGGGCCGGGGTGAGAAGCCCCGGCCCTCTTCTAGCTCGTATAGCCCTCCGGGACGATCGCTTCTCGAAGGTTCGTATCCCGCTAGATCTGTTCGACCCTGCGGAGATCCACTGCTCGGGCATACCTTCTGCGTCCGCTATTATTAACGCGAGGGTACTGTTGGAGCGGGTTTGGGGTGGGATAAGTACAGCATAAGGAGGGTCGGTAGCTGGAGACCTCCGGCCATCATGGATAGATCAGCGTGAAGGTCCTGAATCCGAGGGCGATCCTGAACGCGCTGGCAATGCTCATCGCCGCAGGGGGCGCCGCGATGTTCGTCCCGGCGGCCTACTCGCTGCTGGTGGCTCCGGACGAGGCCTGGCTCTTCTGGCTGCCCGGGGCGGTGGCCCTGGTCTTCGGCGCGGTCTTCTACTCCCTCACGCGTGGGCAGACGCGCAGCTACGTCTCGAGGCAGAGCATGTTCCTCATGGTGGTCGTCAGCTGGTTGGGCGTGGTGATCGACGGTTCCGCACCTTTCCACCTCTCCGGCCTCATGGGGCCGGTGGATGCCCTCTTCAACTCCATGGCCGGCTTCACGACCACAGGAGCCGCGACCGTCACGCCTGAGGAGCTCTCGCCTGCCTTGCTGCTCTGGCGCAGCTTGAGCCAGTGGATCGGGGGTATAGGGGTCATCGTCCTGTTCGTGGCGGTCGCGCCGCTTGCGGGGTTCGGTGCCACCCAGCTCTACACCGCCGAGGCCGCGACGCCGGTGCAGGAGCGGGTGACCCCGCGCATCCGGGACACGGTCAAGGTGCTTGCCTTCGTCTACGGCGGGCTGACGCTGGGGGGCATAGTCGTCCTGCACCTCGCAGGCATGGGGACGTTCGACGCGGTCAACTACGCGTTCACGACCGTCTCGACGGGCGGGTACTCGCCCACCTCCGGCTCCGTAGCCGCCTTCGACTCCTGGGCCATCGAGCTGGCAATCACGGCGGGGATGGTGCTGGCGGGCACCAACTTCGCCATCTACTACGCGGCGGCCAGACGCGGGCTGGGGCGCGCCGTCGGCAACGCGGAGCTACTTACCTTCCTCGGGGTGATCCTGGTAAGCACCATCCTGATAACAGCCGATCTTCATGCCTCCGACTACCGGGCCCCGTCCGCCGTCGCCTTCCGGGAGGCGCTCTTCCAGAGCGCGAGCCTTACGACAGGGACCGGGTTCGGTTCGGCTGACTGGAACGCCTGGCCCTCGTTCTCTCAGGCGCTGCTGGTGCTGGTCATGGCCGTGGGCGGCTGCGCCGGGTCGACGGCGGGAGGGATCAAGGCGGTCCGGGTCTACCTGCTGGCGCGCCACGCCGGACAGGAGATGTTCCGCATGGTCCACCCGCGGGCGGTCACCCCCCTCGTCCTGGGCGACCGGGTGCTGCCCGAGCGGCTGCGGGTTGGAGTTCTCGGCTACTTCTTTGTATACGCGGCAACTCTGGCTGCCGGCACGCTGCTCATCGCGCTACACCAGGTCCCCTTAGGGCAGGCTTTCGGTTCGGTCTTCTCGTGCGTCAACATTGCGGGCTCGTTTCCTGGTCCGGCCGGAACCCCGCAGTTCTACGCCGAGCTGCCCGCCACGGCCAAGACCACGCTCGCTATCCTCATGCTCCTGGGACGCCTCGAGCTCTTCACGGTCCTGGTCCTGCTCAGCCCGGCTTTCTGGCGAACCTAGTCCACAACTCCTAATGGTCGCCGCCAGACGTCGTATCATTGGCTCATGATCGTGGACAACGCCATCTACGTGGACGGGCGCAGGGTGGCCGAGCCCTCCTCTCTCCAGGAGACCTACGAGGCCTGCCGCGAACAGCGCGGGCTGGCGTGGATCGGGCTCCACGAGCCTACCGAGGAAGAGTTCTCCTCCGTGGCCGAGGAGTTCGGGCTGCACTCGCTAGCCGTGGAGGACGCCGTCAAGGCGCACCAGCGGCCCAAGATCGAGCACTACGACGAGACGCTGTTCGTCGTGCTCAGGCCAGCCCGCTACATCGATGAGACCGAGACGGTCGAGTTCGGGGAGGTACACGTCTTCGTGGGAGAGGATTTTGTGGTCACGGTCCGCCACGGCGCGGCGTCGGAGCTCGGGAAGGTGCGCAGCCGGCTCGAAGGCGAGTCCGACCTCTTGCGGCTGGGTCCCGAGGCTATCCTCTACGCGATCATGGACCGGGTGGTGGACGACTACGGCCCCGTGGTGGTGGGCCTGGAGAACGACATAGACGAGATTGAGACGGAGGTATTCTCGGGCAACTCGGGCGTCTCGAGGCGCATCTACGAGCTCTCCCGCGAGGTGATCGAGTTCCAGCGGGCCACCCAGCCACTCCCTGGCATACTCGAGGACGTTATCGGCGGCGTAGAGAACCCCGAGTTACAAAGATACCTGCGCGACGTGCAGGACCATGCCCTGCGGGTAACCGAGCAGGTCGCGAGCTTTCGCGAGCTGCTGCAAAACATCCTTAGCGTGAACCTGACCCTGGTGGGCCTCTCCCAGAACGAGGAGGTCAAGGCCCTCACCCAGTCAAGCATAGCCCAGAACGATGAGGTGAAGAAGATCAGCGCCTGGGCCGCGATCCTGTTCGCCCCTACGCTGGTCGGCACCGTCTACGGGATGAACTTCCAACACATGCCGGAGCTGCACTGGGCGTTCGGGTACCCACTGGCACTGCTGATGATGCTGCTGGTATCCCTCTCACTGTACGCCGTCTTCAAGCACCGTGGCTGGCTCTAACTAATCCGCCAGGAGACGGGTGAGCCGCAGGTGGACGCCCTCGTCCTCGTCGGTGACGTAGAAGAAGCGGCCATCCTCGGTTATAGCTATGCCCTCGACGCGGGGCAGGTCCGGGAACTCGCGGACGAATTCTCCTTTCAGGGCGCCGGAGTGGTCCTCGGGCGGTAGCGTGGAGCGGAAGTGGGTCGCCACCGTGTTCTGGCCGCCGGGATAGTCCTGGATGAGGACGCTTTCCTTGTCGCGGCTGTCGACGTTGCCGGTAACGAGGTGGAGCTCCTCACCTCGCTCGGTCGAGAGTATGGCGAGGTCGCGCACGCCGGCAATATCGCCGTCGCGGCCGACGGCGTCCACGACCCAGAAGCCGCCCACCTCGGGTAGAGAGTCGCCGGGCTCCAGGAGGCGGTCTATGCCTTCCAGCTCGACGAGGACGGGGTAACCTTCGGCGGAGACGGGGAAGCGGAGGCCCAACAGGAGCGTGCCGCTCTCGCGGAAGGCGGCGCCCTCAATGTTGATCGGGTAGTCGTCCTCGCGCACGAGACCGGCCCACCTCGTGTTCTGGATGCGCTCGATCGTCGCCTCGATCAGGGCTCTGCGGGAGTTCGGTCCGAGCGGGACCAGGTCGGGACCACCGCTCTTCAGGGCGTCGTTGATCAGGCGGTGCAGCAGGAAGCCATCGCGCGCGATCTCCATCTCCATCGCGGGATCTCGCGTTGCGTGCCCGACCTCGGCCTCCCGGAAGCGGGCGACGAAGCCTCTTTTGGGCTGCAACGGCCCGTGTTTGCCGCCGAAGTGGGAGCCGAAGATGTAGATCCAGCCGTCGCGCCGGGTTACGGCCTCGGCGTCCTCGGTCTTCCCGGCGTCACCCCTGGGCTCGGCGCGCAGGCGCTCTATCTCCCAACCCTCGCCTATGCTGGTGCCGCGGCGGTGCCCGATGACGGCGACGCAGCCCTCGATCTCGCCCTCGTCCAGCACAGCCCAGAACCCGAGATCCCACCCGTGCGCCTCAAGCAAAGCCTCGTCCTCGACCGCGAGCAGCCCCGAAGCCTCGTTGGGTCGCAGGTTGAGCTCGAGCCGGTGGAGTCCGTCATCCGCCACGCGCTACCTCCTCCGTTCGGATACCTAACCCTACTACGATACGCCATCCCGAAGATTCCACGAAGAGTGGTCCGGAGCCAGGATTAGGTGCGGTGAACGGCCCTGTGTTTCGCTCACCACGCGATGAGCGGCAAAATTTCTGGATCGGCCCCGCCGGAGCGGTTTCGGTCCGCTACTCCCGGGGAAGATAAACCTCGGGATAGGCCCTCGTGGAAAAGGGAAGGGGTGAAAAGATGCTCGCATCGGTCACCGACGGGCTTCTCAGCGGCCTCGAGATGCAGGCCGAGATGAGCGAGCTCCTGGAAGAGCTCTACTACGAGAGCTTGAGGTAGACACCAGAAAGACCGGAGTCCCGAAGGGCCCCGGCCCGATGGTCTGTAAAGAAAGAAGTAGGGCTGTTCGCGAACAGC
>JBJMIY010000176.1:0-15003 GCA_045806605.1 Rubrobacteraceae bacterium | reverse complement strand
GGCTGCTCGGCGGAGTCGCCATTAAGCTGCGGGCGAAGGACGGTTTGCACCCCGCCTTCGAGCGCGAATACGCCGACCTTGACTGGATCATCCCCAAGGGCAAGTCTTCGGACGCGCAGAAGTTCTTCGACTCGATAGGCTACACGCCACACGTCCGGTTCAACGCGATCCACGGCCAGGAGCGCCTCCTTTTCTTCGACGAGCAGAACGACAGGCAGGTCGACGTCCTGGTCGGCTCGTTCAGGATGTCCCACCAGATACCGTTTGGCAAGCGGCTCGCCCTCGAGCCCGTCACGGTCCCGCTGGCGGAGCTGCTGCTCACCAAGCTCCAGATCGTAGAGCTCAACGAGAAGGACGTCCGCGACGCCCTCGCGCTGCTGCACGACCACCCGGTCGAGGAGAGCGACGGCGAGGCGGTAAACGCTGCCCAGATCGCCAGGCTTTGCGCCTCTGACTGGGGCTTGTGGCGCACCTTTACCGCCAACCTCTCGGATCTCGATGAGCACATCGGCCGCTACGACCTGCCCGAGGAAAGCAAGCGCAGCATCGCCGAGCGCATCCAGAGGTTGCAGGAGCGCATAGAAGAGGAGCCCAAGACATTCGGTTGGAAGATGCGGTCCAAGATCGGGGACCGCAAGCGATGGTATGAGTTGCCCGAAGAGGTGGAGGGAGGACCATGATATCCAGATTGTTTTCGCGAGAGCCCGAGACGCGCATCTACTTCGCGACCGACATCCACGGCTCGGAGACCTGCTGGCGCAAGTTCCTGAACTCGGGCAAGCACTACGAAGCCAAGATCATGATCCTCGGCGGGGACATGACCGGCAAGGCGCTCGTGCCGATCGTCGAGGATGGGCCGGAGCGCTGGCACGCGACGCTCCTCGAGAACAAGCAGGAGTTCAAGAGCGAGGACGAGGTCAAGGAGTTCGAGCAGTCGGTTCAGCGGCGCGGCTACTACCCGTTCCGCACCACCCCGGAGGAGATGTCCGAGCTCCAGAAGGACGAGAAGCTGCGCGACGAGCTCTTCCACGACCACATGCTCGGGACGGTAGAACGCTGGATGCAGATGGCCGACGAGAAGCTCGAAGGCACCGGCATAGAGTGCTTCGTGAGCCCCGGCAACGACGACCAGTTCGAGGTAGATGAGATCATCGCCTCGGCCAAGCGCGTGCGGCTGGCCGAGGGGGAGGTTGTGGAGTTCGACGGGTTCCAGATGGTCTCGACAGGGTGGTCGAACCGGACGCCTTGGGACACCTACCGGGAAGAGGACGAGGACGCTCTGGCCGAGAGGTTGCGCAAGATGACCTCGCAGGTTACCGCGCCTCCCGAGAAGACCATCTACAATTTCCACTGCCCGCCCTACGGCTCTGGCATCGACGAGGCCCCCGAGCTCACAGAGGACCTGCGCCCCAAGCACGGGGGGCGCTCCATAGTCCCCGTCGGCTCGACCGCCGTCAGGGAGGCCATCGAGGAGGGGCAGCCAGCCCTCTCGCTGCACGGGCACATCCACGAGGCGCGGGGCAACACCAGGATCGGGCGTACGCTGTGCATCAATCCGGGCAGCTCCTACGAGCAGGGGCAGCTGCTCGGCGCGGTAGTGGACCTGGGCGGCGGAACGAAAGTCAAGCGGTTCGTGCTGACTAGCGGATAGGAGGAAAGACTCATGGCGACGAACACCACGACGGATTCGGGGGCGGGTGATCTCTTTCAGCGGAAGGCGACAGGCCTTCTGCGGGGCTGGTCGGTTTGGGACGGCTTCATCTACGCGGCGTTCTCCATAAACCTGATCACGCTCGGCCTCTTTATATTCTCCTACGCCCCCTTTATCCCGGACGGCTCCCTGATCTGGGCGATCATCCTTGCGGGGCTCTACCTGGTCTTCCAGGCTGTCACCTACGCATCCCTGATCGCCGTGATGCCAAGGGCAGGCGGCGACTACGTGTGGCAGAGCCGGATCCTGGGAGGCGGGATCGGCTTCGTTCTCGCCGTCACGGGCTGGTGGTTCATCCTCTGGCACTGGGTGCCGATCTACGCGAACATCCTGAACGTCCAGGTGCTGGTGCCGCTGGCGACTATTCTGAAGCTCGACGGGATCGCAGCCTTCTTCGGGGGTGCGGCGGGGCTTTTTGTCGCCTCGATGGCCGTCGCGATCCTTGCCTCGGTGTACATCTCACTCGGGATGCGCGCCTACGCCCGCATCCAGAAGTTCTGCTTCTACGGCGGCCTGGTAGGGCTTGCGATAATGCTCGTCCTCCTGCTCGTCAACTCGAACGCCGACTTTGTCGGCGCCTTCAACTCCCAGGCGAGCGAGCTCTACGGCGCTTCGGGCAACGCCTACCAGCAGACCTTAGAGGCCGGCAGCATCGAAGCCGCCGGTCCGGCGACTCTCGCCCTCGGTCCAACGCTGCTCCTCATACCGATGATGGTCTTCTTCAACCTGTGGTCCAGCTGGGGCGCCACGCTCTACGGTGAGGTGCGGGGGGCGTCGGACTTTCGGAAGAACATCTACGCGATGGGCGGGGCGCTCATAGTGACCTCTATCATCGCGGTGATCATGCTCGCCCTCATCGCCAAGACTTTCGGCTGGGACTTCTATTACGCGTCGGCCAACGCCTACTGGTCCGGTGCGGAGAACGCGCCGACTTCGGTCTGGCCCTACCCAGGCCTCTTCGCGGCCTTCTTCTTCGACAACCCTATACTGCAGCTGATCCTGGTTGGCCTCCTGTCGCTGTGGTTCTTCGGGTGGGTCGGCACGGTCTTCCTCTCATCCACCCGGGTCGTCTTCGCCACGGCGTTTGACCGGATGCTCCCTGAGGCGGTCGCCAAGACCTCGCGCAACGGTGTTCCCTACGTCGCCCTGGCGCTAATGCTCATCCCATCCATCCCCGTAAGCTACCTCTACGCTTTCGGGGAGAACTTCGCTACCTATACCTTGGACGCCACGCTCGTCATCGCGATAACTTTCTTGGGCTCGGCGATCGCGGCTGCTGTGCTGCCGTGGCGCAAGCCGGAGATCTACAACGCCTCCCCGATAGCCCGCTATAACGTACTGGGGATACCCCTGATCACGGTGGCGGCGTCGGCCTTCGCCATCTTCCTGGTCTTCTGCCTGTTCAAGTGGCTGACCGACGCGACATACGGCATCAACAACGGCCAGTCGCTGATCTACATGGTGGGCCTCTACGTGGTGGCGCTACTCCTGTATGTGGGCTTCAGGCTCTACCGGCGCTCCCAGGGGATGGACCTGAAGATGGTCTACAGCGAGATTCCCGAGGATTAACCGACATGCTTCAGGCTACAGGCTTCAGGAAGCGGCAAAAGACCTGAAACCTGTAGCCTGATACCTTGAGCCTTAACTCGGTACTATCGTGTGGGCGGCGAGGGTGTAATAGTAGGGGAGGCAGTTTTCGTAGGCCTCTTGCAGCTCCTCGGGTAGCACGGGGTCCCGGCGCTCGGCCCGCTCGATGCCTGTGCTCTGCTGGGCTGCCTCGTGCCACCCCTCCCAATCCTTCCACTTCTCGACTTCCCCCTGCTCCCAGGAGAGAGCCTCGGGCCGGAAGGGTATCCCCACGCGCTCGCAGTATGCCGAGACTATACTCATAGGGTTCTCGGAGAAGGTCATGGCGTCCACTACTACCGGGTCTTCTCCCGCCTGCTCCGCGTATCTGAACGCCCAGTAGATCTGCTCGTAGCCCGTCTCCTCGGGCGTGAAGTCCGGCCACATCTTGTAGAGGGAGGAGAGCACGTACTTGGGGTCACGGATTATGAAAGTGTTGGTGAACCTGGCGATGAACTCGGGGCTCATCACGCCCCTGGCCTGGTAGGGCATGTCCTTGAGGAAGAGGCGCTTCTGGCGCGGCTTGAAGACCTCGGCCAGGACGTTCTCGTAGTTGTCCTCGGCCCTGGGCTCGACATCCGAGTAGCGGTCGCTGAGCCTGTCCTCGCTGTAGTAGTAGGAAGCGGAGAAAGGCTCGTGCAGGACCTCGAGGTCGTCTCGCTCGACGAATACCCGTTCGAAGGCGGTAGAGAGGGAGCGGGGCACGGCCCACAGGGCTATGGGTTTCGCGTTCGCCATCTCTAGCCCGAGATCAGAGCTTTGAGCCTCTCCTGGACGACTTCGATGGGGATACGCTCCTGCTCCATGGTGTCACGGTCGCGGATGGTGACCTTCTTGTCGTCCAGAGTGTCGAAGTCCACCGTCACGCAGAAGGGCGTCCCCGCCTCGTCCTGGCGCCTGTAGCGGCGCCCGATAGAGCCCGAGTCGTCGTAGAACAGGCGGTACTCGCCCTTGAGGTCGTCGTAGAGCTTCTTGGCTACCGTCGAGACGGGCTCTTTCTTACTGAGAGGGAACACGGCGGCCTTCACCGGGGCGATGCGCGGGTGGAGCTTGAGGACGGTGCGCTCCTCGCCGCGGACCTCCTCCTCGGTGTAGGCGTCCACGAGGAAGGCCAGCATTACGCGGTCGGGTCCGACGGCCGGCTCGACGACGTATGGAACGTAGCTCTCGCCGGTCGCCTGGTCGAAGTACGTGAGGTTCTCACCCGAGTACTCCTGGTGTTTCTTGAGGTCGTAGTCGGTGCGGTTGGCGATGCCTTCGAGCTCCGACCAGCCGGCGAACGGGAAGTTGTACTCGATGTCCACGCCGCGGGTCGCGTAGTGCGCCCGCTCCTCGTCGGTCTGCTCGCGCTTGCGGAGGTTCTCCTCGCGCAGGCCGAGGTTCAGGTACCAGTTGAAGCGCTCCTCGATCCAGTACTCGTGCCACTCCTCGTCGGTGCCAGGCTTCACGAAGAACTCCATCTCCATCTGCTCGAACTCGCGCGTGCGGAAGATGAAGTTGCCGGGTGTGATCTCGTTTCTGAAGGACTTCCCGATCTGGGCTATCCCGAACGGCACCTTGACCCTGCTCGTCTGCAAGACGTTCTTGAAGTTGACGAAGATCCCCTGCGCCGTCTCGGGCCGCAGATACGCGACATTCTCCGGGCTCTTCACAGGCCCCGTGTAGGTCTCGAACATCAAATTAAAGGGTCTGACCGGGGCGAAATCCCGGCCACCGTCTACGGGGTCCTTGATACGCTCGTCGCTCTGGATGATCTCGGTCAGCTGCTCGGGCGGGAGCCCCTCGACGTCCTGTCCCGTGGCATTCTCTATTAGGTGGTCTGCTCTGTAACGCCGCCCCGAACTGCGGCTCTCGACGAGCATGTCGTTAAAGCCGGCGACGTGCCCCGAGGCCTCCCACACTCTAGGGTGCATGATGATGGCTGCCTCTATGCCCACCACGTCGTCGCGCATGTAGACCATGCGGCGCCACCACTCTTCTTTTATGTTGCGCTTCATCTCGACACCGAGAGGACCATAGTCGTAGGAGGAGCGGATGCCGCCATAGATCTCCGAACTCTGGAACACGAAGCCGCGGCGCTTGCAGAACGCGACTATCTTCTCCATCGAAACCGTCTGCGACAAGAAAATCCTCCAGGATTTCTGGGAACTCTACGCCGTAGCAACAGAAAGAGTATAGCTCAGGTAGAGTCCCGAGTTGAACGGGCTACCCGAGCCACTAATATATAATGTCTGGCGCATGGAGAACCTTCTCGCACTGGGGATCGGTATCGGCCTCGCCTCCGTGGCAGGGGTGAGGGCCTTCACGCCGCTCGCGCTGGCCGCGCTGTTTGCCGCGCTCGGGCTCTTCGCGCTGCCTTTGCCGTACGTAGTTGTCGGCGGTGACGGATGGTGGTGGTCGGTCTTTGGCGCGCTCGCGGGACTCGCAGTGGTGGAGATTGCCCTGGACAAGCTTGCGGTGCTCGACCGCGCCTTCAACTACGCGATGGTCCCCGTACGGGTCTTCGCGGGGGCGATGCTATTCACTGCGGCGCTTGGCTTCGGTCTGGACGCGGTATCTCTACCCTGGTTGGCAGCCGGGGGGGTGATCGCTGCCCTGGTGGCGGTGTTGAAGGTCGTGTTGCGGCCTTCGGCGAAGGCGGCGTCGGCGGGAGTCTCGCCGGCATTTCTGAGCTTCTTCGAGGATGTCGTGGCACTGGTGGGCGGAGCTCTGGGTTACTTCGTGCCGCTGGTGCCGCTGGTGCTGGTGGCGTTTCTACTATACTTTTATTATCGGGTGAGGAGGAGGCGGGGGAGGAAGTATGGGGGCCTCCGCATCCTGGGCGACTAGGAGCGTACGAGCGCTCCTGGGGGTGCTATGGAAGAGCGGGACATCAAGATTGTCAGGGCGGATCGGGAGACTCCCTTCTCCCGTGGCATCCTGGCGCAGACCCTGGCCCAGGCGGGCGCCAGACCCGAGCTGGCGCACCAGATAGCGAGCGAGGTCCGCGCCGAGCTACTGGCCGAAGAGCGCTACATGGTCGAGGAGGAGGAGGTGCTGGCCAGGGTCCGCGACAAGCTCATCAAGAAGGACGCCATAGTCGTCGGCCGGCTGGACAAGTGGCGCATCCTTCGCGAGTCCACCGAGCCTATAGTGGTGCTCATCGGCGGGGCGACAGGGGTGGGGACGAGCACCCTCGCCGCCGACGTCGCCAGGCGCCTCAACATCCAGAGCGTCATAGGGACGGACTCGATCCGCGAGGTCCTCAGGCGCGCCATAAGCCCCAACCTCCTCCCCATACTCCACAAGAGCTCCTACGAGATAAAGCGCGAGGACGTCAGGGTGCCTGTCGAGGAGGAGCCGGTCCTCTTCGGCTTCAGGGAGCAGGCCTCGCGGGTCGCCGTCGGGGTCGAGGCGATCGTCGACAGGGGCCTCAAGGAGGGGACGAACCTCGTGATCGAGGGCGTGCACCTGGTCCCGGAGGTCATCCTGGAGCGCTACAGGGACCACCCGAACGTTTGCCCGCTCGTGGTGTACCTCTCCGACGAGCACGTGCACCGCTCGCGCTTCTACATCCGCGCCCTCGGGACGGCGATGCGCCGTCCGGCCGAGGAGTACATCGCCTACTTCAAGGAGATACGCCAGATCCACGACTACATAGTCCAGAGCGCCTCCCGCACGGGCGTGCAGATGGTCGAGAACGTCTCAATAGAGCACACCTCGGACGCCGCAGTGGAGATCGTCACGAACCGGGTATCGGGGATCGCCGAGAGGGCTCGCCGTCACTCTTCGGCATTCCTCCTTGACACCGCCACGCCGAGGCACGGGGTCCCGATCACGCGAGCGAAAAGCAGTTAGAATGAGCGAGGAAACGCCCAGGAGGCAGACGAAGGTGCTGGACAAGCAGCGGCTGAGAAGCTTCGTGCTCGGCGGCGTGGCCGGGCTCCTCGCCGGCATACTGCTCGCCCCCCGCAGCGGCAGGGAGTTGAGGGGCTCGATCAGGGACCGCGCGGGGGAGGCCCGCGAGCGGAGCCGCGAATCCCTCTTCGAGGCTCAGGAACGGATGCAGGAGCGTATCTCCGAGGTGCGCGAGGGCCCTGATCGGCGCGCCGGTGCGCCGGGACCCCCTGCGGAGCCTCCGGAGGCCGCGCCCGGGTCGCAGTCGCGACCCTTCCTGCGGGACGTCTCCCGCGGCGAGGACGAGCCCGCCGAGAGAGGGGGCGAGAGGTCGGAGGAGCTGCGGAGGAAGGTCCGCGAGACCCGCGCCCGCCTCAGGTCGAACCTCGACAGGCCAGGGGGCGGCGGGGAAGACCGCGACCTGGGACCGCGTACGTGAGACCCACCTCTTTCGTCCCCACTCTAGAGGAGATCTCCGCGGAACGAGCCGGGGAGATACCTGGGCTCGAGGCGGCGATCTCGCACTGGACCGAAGGGGCGTGCTCAGCCGTGGATTGGTTCCGCGAGGCTAACGCAGGTTGGGGGACGGCGGGCTTCTTCGTGCGCCGGGGCGGCGGCACCTCGGGCTTCGTGGTCTACGGGCCTACCGAGCGCCTGCCGCACGCTGTGGCGTATCCGGTGGGACCTCTTGGCGAGGACGCGGTGCTCCTGGCCTACGTCGCCGGTGACGGGCGCACGCGCCGCCGGTTGCTTGTCCGGATGCTCCGGGATCTCAAGCACCGCGGCGTCGTGAGGGTCGAAGCCATCGCCAGCGACCGCGGGGCGTCCCACCACGTGCCGACCTCGTTCCTGCTGGAGAGCGGCTGGAAGCCTGTCCGCCGGGGATGGCGCCGCGGCAGCCCGTTCACCCTGGTGCGCACCGATCTGGGCAGCGCCGTCGAGGTGGGAGAGCTGGCGCGCGGCCTGGTCGGGCGGGTGAAGCTGCCCAAGCTCAAGGCGCCAAACCCGGCCCCAGGCGCCCTTGCCCGGGCGAGGAGCCCTCAAGAACGACACACGTGAAGCGGATGAAGGTCCTTCCATAATCCGCGGGACCAGCAATAACCCATAACCCGATGCCTGAAGCCTAACTTTCAGAGCGGCACGATCGCCGTCTTGATAGCCGATTCACCCTCCGGCGTCGTGGCTCGCACCTCTATTATCTTGCGCGGTGGCTCGGGGACGGCCGGCGCAGAGGTGGCGGCGCCCATCGTACTCTTCCTTTGCGAGAGATCCAGATAAAAGCGCACGGGTACGGAGCTTCCCGCGGGCAGCTCGTTCACGTTATCCCGGTAGTAGAGGGCGTCGGAGAGGGCGGTGTTCTCGGAGGAGACTTCCACGGTGAGGTTGACGTGCGACAGGTCTTCGTCGCCGGCGTTGCGCACGCCGACCTCGAGCTCTTGCCCCGGTAGTGCTCCAAGGGACGCCAGCCGGTTCTTGTTCAGGGAGAGCTCAAGCGCGGGACCGGATTCGGCGGGCGGCGGGTCTGGCGTCAGGTTCCTCTCGGATGGGCCCGTGCCGAGGTTGGCAAGCAGCAGGAAGGCGCCCGCCGTGGCGAAAAAGGCTAAGGCCGCGCCGGAGATCCAGAGCGCGGCCTCCTTCACCGCGCCGCTCCCCGGTCGCCGACGGGGATCTCGTAGAGGTTGTTGAAGTCCTCAAGCAAGGCACGCTTGGGCGCGGCGCGCACGCGGGGCTCGTCGGAGAGGGCCCCGCGCGCGACGATGGCGACGCTGTCCCCGCCTGGGGACCACGCCAGATCGTCTGGCCCGGTCTTGATCTCCATGTCCTCGTTGGTAGTCACGGCTTCCAGGTCCTGCGCGGCGAGGTCGAGGACGTAGAGGTTCATTGGAGAGTTCGGGTTGAGGCGCCCGATCACGGCCAGGCGCCCGCCGTCGGGCGAGACTCGGATGCTGGAGGCGACGAAGTCCTCGCCTACCCCCGGCGTAGGTTCCGGCGGGTCGCCGGAGCCAGGCGTTATGCTGTACAGGTCGTAGAGCGGCGCCGTGCCCCCGTCGATAGACGTAGCCTCGTTCCCGACGACGTAGCAGATTCCTTTCTTGGTCCACTGCGGCGCGCCGAAGATCTCCAGGCCCCTATCCAGCAGCGCTATCCGCCGGCGGACGCCCGCCATGAGGTCGAAAGTGTGCAGCTCGAAGGTGTCCGCTGTGGTGCGCGCCGCCAGGGCTACGCTTCTGCCGTCCGGCGAGAGGGAGAGGCCGGTGATGCTGCCCCCGACGGTGCTGGTGTAGACTTGGTCCACCGCTCCATTGTCGCGGAGCAGCGCTAGCCCGCTCTTCCCTGGCCCCGTCCGGAAGGCGACGATCAGACCATCCCCCCCTGGCCCCCGGCTCATGGCCAGCACCTCATTCACGACCTCTCTGACCGCGAGCGACTCTTCACCCGAGCGCGCACTGTAGACGGATGCCCCATCCGCCGGCGCCGCGCCGGAGGCCGCGCCGAGAATGGCCAGTCTGTCATCGGAGGTCCACTCGGCGTCCTCGGCCACGAAGTCCCTGGTCGTCCAGCGCCTGGCCTCCCCTGTGCCCACTGGCCTGTCCACCACGTAGCCGTCTACAGTGAACGCTACCCTGCCGCCGTGCGGGCTCCAGCTCGGGGATCCCTTGTAGCCGGGGCCGGAGCTTAAAGGCTGCGCCTCGGGACCGAGGCCCGGGTCGACCCGCTCGCCCGCGGCGGACAGAGGCGGTATGGACCGCTCCTGCTCCGGGTGCATGCACCCTATCGCCAGGAAGACCGTTGCCGCCAGCAGCGCCGTGCAGTTCACGGCGGAACGAGCCCTGAAGCGCATGCTAAAGCGCATGGCTGGCGGAGCGCGTGATTGGCGCTTTGGGGAGGCGCACCCTGAAGGTGGAGCCTACGCCGACCTCGCTCTCTACGAAGATGTCGCCGCCGTGCATCTCGACGATCTGGCGGCATATGGCGAGCCCGAGCCCACTCCCCCCGGTTGCGCGCGAGCGGTTTTTGTCAACCCTGTAGAAACGCTCGAAGAGCTGGCTCAGGTCTTCTGGTGGGATGCCGACTCCGGTGTCCTTCACCTCCACCGTCAGGGACACAACGTCCTCCTCTATCCCGACGTCAACTCGGTCGCCGGCGTCGGAGTACTTGATGGCGTTGTCCAGCAGGTTGAGGAAGACCTGATAGAGCTTCTGGGCGTCGCACACGCAGCGGTGCTCGGTGGAGGCGTCGAAGTTTACCTCGATGCCGAACCTCGCGGCCTTGGACTCCACGGAGACCAGGGCAGTCTGGAGGATCCGGCTCAAATCCGTCGGCCCGACCTCGAGCTGGTACTGCCAGGCGTCGAGCTGGGCGAGCGTCAGGAGCTCCTCCACCATTCCCCTGATGCGCCTGAGCTCGCCGTCCGCCAGCTCCAGCGCCCTGTGCTCCAGCGGATCGAGCCGCTCGCGGGCGCGCTCAAGCAGGCCCACAGCGCTCTGGATCGTCGCAAGCGGCGTCCTGAGCTCGTGGGAGACGTCGGAGACGAAGGCCGTCCTGGTCCTCTCCAGCGAACGGTGCTCGGTTATGTCCCTGACTGCAAGGATAATGCCTGCTTCCCCACCTATTGAGCCGTTGCCCTCGTCGCGGTTCATCTGGGCTGCGTAGGCCCAGTAGGCCTTGTCCTCCAGCTCGACCTCCCGGACGGCTACCCCGTTCGCTGCGGCCTCGCGCAGGCACTGCAGGATCCCCTGCGGCGCGCCCAGGTCTTCGAGCGTGCGCCCCCTGTCGGGAGGGCGGATGCCGAGCATGCGGGCCGCTGCCGGGTTGACCATAGTCACGCGCCCCCCGGGATCGGTGGTGACGAGCGCCTCGGGGGAGGCCTCGAGGACTGCCTCTAGCCGGCTCTTCTGCTCCTGGATCTCGCCGACGTAGTGCTCGATCTCCTCGGCCATGTAGTTGAACGCCCGCGCGAGCTCGCCCAGTTCGTCGCTGCTCTTTACCGGGACGGCGGTGGCGTAGTCGCCTGAGGCGACCCTTATGGCGGCGTCCCTGGTCTCGGAGAGGGGGCGGGTTACCTGGCGCGTCAGGAGGAAGCTCGCCGCCCCTGCGAGCAGCACGCTCGTAAAGATGGCGCCAAGGATGCCGTAGCGCAAATAGGCGAGCGTCCCTTTTAGCTGGTCCTGGGGGACGTCGTAGACCATGACGCCCCGCGCGCCACCGCCAGGGTCCGCGAGCGGCCACACCGCCACGTAGTCGGAGCCCTCACCCTTTACCAGACGGCCCGCACCCCCGCTTGATCCGGCCACCTCCGCGAACGTCTCTTCGCCGAGGCCCAGAGAGTCGTATGCTTTCCCGGGGTTCCGGGGGTCTCCGAAGCCGTCGCGCGCCGCGAGGGGCTTGCCCTCAGGCCCGACGTAGAGCACCTCGAGGCCTGTCGGGTTGGCTACCGCCTGCACCAGCTCATCCGCGTAGGTGCCGGCGGGAGGGAGGGTCTGGTCCTCGGGGTTGCGCAGACCCTCGAGGAAGTCCTGCGCGCCCGCGTTTGCCGTCCGCGAGCGCTGCTCGAGCAAAGTGTTCTCCGCCTCGACCAGCCGGTCCTGGGCGAAGTAGTAGAGGACCAGGCCGATGATCAGGCTCGTCACAGAGGAGATGCCGACGAGCGCGACGAAGATGCGGGCCTTGAAGCCCAGCGCCGGCAAATGCCTTCTTCTCTCGCTCCCCTTAACTATCCTTTCCCTCCAAAGGAGACTAGGCGGGTCGGGCGGCCCTGTACCCGACGCTCGGGACGGTCTGGATGATCTCCGGCCTCGACGGGTCGCGCTCGACCTTGGCCCTGAGCCTGCTGATGTGGACGTCTATGTAGCGGCTGGCCAGGTAGTGTGACCCCGTGGAGACCGCCTCCGAGATCTGGGCCCGCGTGAAAGCCTGCCCCGGACGTCGCATTAACAGCGCCAGGATCTTGAACTCCGTCGGCGTCAGGTCCAGCGGACCCCCCTCCCGGCTCACGGTGTAGCCGTTCGGGTCGAGCTCTAGCGCCCCGAGCCTGATGACCCCGTCGCGGTCCTTGCCCTCCTGCCGCCCGAACCGGCGTAGTATGGCTTTGATCCTCGCCAATAACTCTTTGGTGTCGAAGGGCTTGGTTATGTAGTCATCAGCCCCGAGCTCGAGTCCGACCACCTTGTCTACAGACTGGCTCTTGGCCGTCAGCAACACCACCGGGACGTCGCTCTGCTCCCGCATCTTCTTCAAGACCTCGAACCCGCTCATCCGCGGCAACATGATGTCGAGCACTACGAGGTCCAGCGTCTCCCGCCCGAGTATCCGGAGCGCCTCCACCCCGTCCTCCGCCGTCAACACCCGATATCCCTCCGACGCCAGCACGATGGACGTTACCTCCAAGAGCGCCGCGTCGTCGTCCACCAGCAGGATAGTTTCTTCCAAGCCCCTTGTAACCTCCAGGCTAACCGCGTTCACCGCCTCCAGTGACATAATCCTACCCTAGAAGCAGCTTGTTCGCGAAGTATCACCCGCCAGCCCGGGAGCTTTCTCCAGCCCGAGCCAATGCCGGATGCCCCGTCCGGAGTGCGAGGCCGCGAAACCCCGGGATTTGAGGCCCATTGCACCGTCCTCACGATTTTCTTAACCCACAAGCAGCAGTGTACACTGTGCGCCGGGCCGCCATATGCAGTATGCGCACGCCGCTCGTAACGCATCTGACAGAGTGAGACTGGCTCCCGGCGCCTCGGCGATGGGGGTACGATGATGTAGACATCGGAATAGGACCCCTCGATACAGCCCGAACGGACCTCTACCCGCCTGAAGTAGAGGGTGGTCGAAGGTGAGGTCTACCTGAACCAGCTTTTCAGGTCGACGGTTAGAGCGAGGGAGAGGGTATGACCGGAAGGGGAGCTAGGCGCGGACGGCCCCGGAACGCCGCCCGGGGCAGAAGAGTGAGGTGGTGCATGGGGTGATGACGTGGTCTCACCTGCCGGCCCTCGTCGCCGTGGGTGCGGCGCTGCTAGCAGGCTACCTTGGGTTCCGGCGTTCGACTACTACCGGCGAGGTCGGAGCGAGGCGCTCGTCGCTGGTCCCGAGGATTCTGGGGAGTCTATTCGATGGTGCGGTCCGTAGGGATGGGACGCTAGATCTCCCCGAGAGGTTCGAGCGCATGGGGGCGGCGGAGTTCGAGGCCGAGATATCCTGTCTGCTGCGCGCCCTGGGATACACCGTGCGACCGACCCCGCCTTCGAGCATCCACGACGTCGACCTCATCCTGGAGATGGCAGGTCGCAGGGTAGCGGTGCAGCTGAAGCGGTGGAAGGCGCCGGTGGGGGACAGGTCGGTGTACGGGCTGTTCGCGGGTAGGATCCACCACGCCACCCACGAGGCGTGGCTCATAACCACCAGCCGCTTCACATCCAGGGCCGTCAGGCTGGCCAGCACCACCGGTGTGCGGCTGGTGGACGGCGCAGAGCTCGCGGGCTGGCTCGAGGCTTCGGGTAACGCGGGAGTCGAGCGCTGGTCTTGAGATGACCAGCGCCGTGGTCCTGGCTGGGTGCTCGAGTTCGACGCCGGCCTTCTCGGCCTGCCAGGCCCTCGCCACGATTGTTCGCAGCGCCTCCGCCATGCCGCGGCCCGACGGAGCACGCTCCGGATCTACCAGCCACTGCACCATCACTCCGCTCAGCAACACGAGGTAGAACGAGCCTGCCGTCCGTGGCGATCTCTCGTCCACCGTGCGCTCGTCGATCCCCTGTAATAGCGCCGCCAGCCCGAAGCGTCCCTCTTCCTGGCCGTCGGCAAGCTGCTCACGCAACTCCGGTGAGCGTTGGGCCGCCGCGAAGGCCTCGAAGCTGGCGAGCCACAGCGGCCGGTGTGCGTCATAGGAGTCGATCACCCGCGCCCATGTCAATTCGAACAACCTGCCGGATCTCGGTGCCCCGTCTTCTCCTTCGTCACGCGGCGTGATGCAATTGGCACAAACTTGCGTACACCACACTAAGATTTTATACTTCTTCTACTTATAGATAAGTAGACCTTGCGGGAGGTACAGATTATGGCCAAGAGCATAGGGATAGACCTGGGCACGACCAACAGTTGCGTGGCGGTATTGGAGGGTGGGGACCCGGTGGTGATCACGAACGCGGAGGGCGAGCGTACGACGCCCTCGGTGGTGGCGTTTGATCGGAGGAGTGGGGAGCGGTTGGTTGGGCAGCTTGCGCGCAGGCAGGCGGTGACGAACCCTGACCGCACGATCTACTCGATCAAGCGCTTCATGGGCCGGCGCTTCGGCGACGTGAAGCAGGAGGCCTCCCGGGTGGGCTACGAGGTCAAGTCCGGCTCGGGTGGGGACATCCGAGTGCAGGTCGACGACAAGGAGTACTCGCCGCCGGAGATCTCCGCGATGACGCTGCAGAAGCTCAAGAGGGACGCGGAGGAGTACCTTGGCGAGGAGGTCACCGAGGCGGTCATCACGGTCCCGGCGTACTTCGAGGACGCGCAGCGCCAGGCGACCAAGGACGCGGGCCGCCTCGCGGGTCTGGACGTCAAGAGGATCATCAACGAGCCGACGGCGGCGGCGCTGGCTTATGGCCTGGACAAGGAGCAGGACCAGACCATCCTCGTCTTCGACCTCGGTGGCGGGACGTTCGACGTCTCCATCCTGGAGCTCGGCGACGGGGTCTTCGAGGTCAAGGCGACGAGCGGCAACAACCACCTCGGCGGCGACGACTTCGACGCTAAGGTGGTCGAGTGGATGGTCGCGGAGTTTAAGAAGAGCGAGGGCATAGACCTCTCCAAGG
>JBJMIY010000175.1:0-2519 GCA_045806605.1 Rubrobacteraceae bacterium | reverse complement strand
ACGAGCAGGTCGTCGCTCTTCTCCCAGGCGGACTCGGTAACGATCCGCTCGAACCGGACGTGGTAGGTCCTCGCCGGGGTGAGGGCCCGGAAGTCGTGGGTGCCCCGGACGAGCTCCGCGGCGCTCTTCAGGAGGCCGAAGTCGAGCTCCCTTGCGACGTACGTGGCCCGCCGCCTCTTCAGCGGGGAGCGGACGGGGTCGTTGACGATACGGTACTCGTAGCTCCTGCTCTTCGCGTCTCTTCGGGCGTCGAAGCCCTCGTAGGTCTCGAGGCAGCGCCTGAGGGCGAGGTCCCTGGGGAGGACCGCTGTGGCCTTGTACGCGACCTGCGGCGGGTCCAGGTCCCCTTCGGTCTCGAAGGAGACTACCTGTCCGCTGGCGTGAACGCCGGCGTCGGTGCGCCCTGCGACGCTGAGCTTCACGGGGTGGCGGAGCACGGTGCGCAGCCCCTCGGAGAGCGTGCCCTCGACCGTCCTCATGCCGGGCTGGGCGGCCCAGCCTGCGAACTCGGAGCCGTCGTACTCCACGAGGCCGGCGTACTTCTTCAAAGCAGGATCCCCCCTACCACAACGAGCACGGCGGTGGCGAGGGCGATGGCGTCGCGGGCACGGAAGCGCGACTCGCGGTAGCGCGTCCGGCCCTCGCCGCCCCTGTACCCCCGACTCTCCATCGCCTCCGCTAGCTCGTCGGCCCTGCGGAAGGCGCCTATGGTTAGCGGCACGAGGACGGGCAGCATCGCGCGGGCGCGTCTAATGGGGCCGCCCTCCGCGAAGTCCGCGCCGCGGGCCGCCTGGGCGCGGGTGATCTTCTGCGCCTCCTCGTAGAGCGTGGGGATGAAGCGGAGCGCAATCGTGATCATCATCGCCAGCTCGTGCGCCGGGAAACGGAGTCGCTCGAGCGGTGAGAGCAGATCCTCTATCCCGTCAGCCAGCTCCACAGGCGCCGTCGTCGCCGTGAGCAACGCCGCCGTCGAGACTAGCAGCAGTATCCTCGAAGCGAGAAAGAGGCCCCTGAAGAGGCCGCCCTCGTGAACCTGGAGGAAGCCCCACTCCAGGAGCATCGCTCCCTCCCGGGAGAAAAAGACCTGAAAAAGCAGCGTGAGCGCCACGATGAGCGCCACGGGTTTCAGAGAATCGAGGAAGGTCCCCGGCGGCACCCGGCTCGCCACCACGAGGGAGACGACCGCCGCGGCGATCAGAAGTAATCCGGTCGCGGAGTCGACGAGGAAGAGGCCGACGGCAAGTATCCCGGTTGCCAGGATCTTGGCCCGCGCGTCCAGCTCGTGGAGCGGCGAGCCCACCGGATAGAACTGGCCGAGGGCCCGGCCCGCCGTCATCTCCTACCCTCCAGCAGACCCTTCAACGCCGCCAGCGTCTGCTCGAAACGGACCGGGCTCCCGATCTCGGGGTACTCCTCCTTCAAAGGCGCAACCACCCGCACGCTCGTCGGAGCCTGCGAAGCTACGGGGTGAGCGTAGAAGACCTCCTCCGGCGTCCCGACGGCCCGTACTCTACCCTCCTCCAACACGCACACCCTGTCGGCGACCTCGGCGACCTCATCGAGGTCATGAGAGACGAGCACGACCGAGGTGCCACCATCCCCGAGGGCGCGCACTACACCGAGCAGGTCCTCGCGGGTGGCGGGGTCGAGCCCGGCCGCCGGCTCGTCGAGGACGTGTACCTCGGGAGCCATTGCGAGCACGCCCGCTATCGCGACGCGCCGCTTCTCGCCGCCGGAGAGCGCGAACGGAGATCTCTGCTCCAGGTGTCCGGCTCCGAGCAGCTCCAGCGTCTGGCGTACCCGCTGCCGTACCTCGTCTTCATCCATTCCGAGGCGGCGCGGGGCGAAGGCCACGTCCTCTGCGACGGTCGGGGCGAAGAGCGCGGCCTCGGGGAACTGGAAGACGAGGCCCACCCTGCGGCGCAACTCGCTACGCCTGAGCGTCCGCGCATCCACGCCGTCCACGAGGACGCGGCCGCCCGTGGGCTCGAGGAGCAGGTTCAGGTGCTGGACGAGCGTGCTCTTCCCCGAGCCCGTCCCGCCGACTATGCCGAGCACCTCGTCCGGCTCGACCGCGAGCGAGACGCCCCGCAACGCCTCGACCTCGAAGGGGGTCCCAGGCGCGTAGACGTGCCGCACGTCCTGAAGCTCGACCCTCACCGCATTCCCAACGACGGCGGTCCGAAGATGAGAAGGGCGAGCACCAGATCGACCGTCATACCAGTGACCTCTGCAGAAGGATCTCCGCGAGACCTTCCGGTGTCCGTACCTTCGCCGGGCCGAGCCCGAGCGCTGCCGCGAGCCGCAAGGTAGTGGGGAGCGTAAGGCGGTTCTCCCGCAGGAGAACCGGATCCGTGGCCAGACGCTCGGGGCTCACGTCGGCCACGAGCTTTCCCGCGTTGAGCACGAGCACGCGGTCGGCATCGAGCAGCTCGTCCAGGTGGTGGGTGACGTGAACGACGGTGCGAGAACCTCTTAGCGCCTCTAGCCTCTCCAGAACCTCTGTTCTTCCTGCGGCG
>JBJMIY010000174.1:0-4086 GCA_045806605.1 Rubrobacteraceae bacterium | reverse complement strand
CCGGATGGTGAGGGATCTCCGGGATCCCAAGCCCTGGAACAGGGGATTCTGAACCTCTGATCTCTAAGCACGTCCTCTGCACCGAACGTCTGGCGCTGATGGCGCTGACGCCGCGCTTCGAGCTGTAAAGACGTGACATGGGGTGGCCCCTCTGGCGTTGGCGTGTCTGGTAGCCGACGCGCCCATGCTAATCGATAGGATGCAAAGGGAACTCACTACCTTGCACCACTCACTACCTTGCACCACACACTACTATGTGTTACCCTGTAGCCATGAGACGGGTTACGACAATCTGGGCTGAGGGGTTGAGCTGGTGAGGGCGGGTGAGTGGTCCTCGCAGATCCGGCGCGGCACCCTCGAGCTATGCGTCCTGGCGCTGATCGCCGGGAAACCGCGCTATGGGTACGACCTGGTGAGCGCTCTCGAGCGATGGGAGCCGCTGGCGACCACGGAGGGGACAGTCTACCCCCTGCTGCGCCGCCTGCAGCGGGAGGGCAAGGTCGAGGCCTCGTGGCGGGAGTCCGCGGCGGGACCTCCGCGCAAGTACTACCAGCTGACGCCTCAGGGGCGTGATCTCCTGGAACGGATGATGGCCGACTGGGCGGACCTGAGCGAAGCTGTACGAGAGACCCTATCGATAGAGGAGGAGGCGGAGAGTCATGGATGACGCTGCCGAGCGCTACCTGGACGAGTTGCGCAGGAACCTCAGGCCACTACCCGAGGAAGAACGGTCTGACGCGGTAAGGGAGATCGAGAGCCACATCGCCGAAGGACAAGCGGACGGACGACCGACTGCGGCCGTGCTCGCCGGGCTGGGGGACGCGAGGACGCTGGCCAGGGCCTACGTGGCGGACTACCACATCCGGGTGCCGCGCGGCGGGACGCTTGGATCGGTGGCGCGTTTCGTCCTCTCCTCGGCCTTCGTGTCGGGGACGGGCCTGCTGAGCCTCTTCGTCGTCCCCATGCTGGCGCTGCTCACCGCCCTGGCCGGCCTACTGGCTGTCGTGTCGCCCGTTTTGGGGGTCTTGAGGACCTTCGGGGTGTCCGGGATCGTGATGGGAGACTCGGGGGGTTGGCAGGTGCCGGTCTTGTGGAGCTTCCCTGCGTCCCTGGTACTCGCCGCGGCTTTCGCCGTCATAGCGTGGGCCGGGTACAAGCTGCTGCGCGGCTACCTGTGGCTGGTCCTGGAGGGCTACCGGAGGCTCTTGCCGTTTCGCACCGTCACCAGGTAGGGAGCACGACTACCTAGTGACGATGAAGACCAGGGGTGTGTTGGCGTATCTATTGCTTGCTTTCGGGCTGGCCTGGTCTACAATCTTCGTCGCCCGGCTGCTGCTGGGATTGTCGCTGGAGAACTCGCTGGTACAGATCCCTATCGCTTTCTCTCCCGCCATCGCGGCGATAATAGTGCGACGTTGGATCACCGGGGAAGGATTCGGGGACGCAGGGCTCGCGCTCCACCTAAGAAGCGGTTGGGTCTACTATCTGGCGGCCTGGCTCTTTCCGCTGATCGCCGTGGGCATGGTTATCTGGCTGGCGACGGTGTTGGGCATCTCCCGCCCGGACCTTTCTCAGCTCGGCACCCTCTTTCCAGGTGTGCAACTCCCCGGCTGGGTAGGCCTCCTGCTCCTAATGGGTGTACCTGTGCTTATGATGCCCCTGTTCTGGGGCGAAGAGTTCGGCTGGAGAGGCTACTTGCAGGTCCGGTTACTGAGCCATAGTCCGCTCAAGGCGGCCATCGCTACGGGGTTCATCTGGGCCGTCTGGCATTATCCCCTGTATTTCCTGGGATACTCAGAGTATGCAAACGCCTTCATCGGCCTGATAACCGCTACCATCTTCGCGATCCTTCTCGCCATCATCCTGGCCTGGCTGCGTCTGCGCACCAGGAGCGTGTGGAGCTCCAGTCTCGCCCACGCCGGAACCAACATGGTTCTCGCCACGCTCTCTACGGCCCTGTTAGTAGGAGGGGCAAAGATAGATTGGGCGGTCAATGACCTGCTCCAGAGCGTCCCGCTTGCGGCCATCTGTGCCTGGATCATCCTCAGCGGACAACTCGGAGCAGAGAGGGTGCCCGATCAACGATCCGCCTCGACGAAGCGTGAGCCGGCTCCTCCGAGCCCGCCACAGCGGCGCGCCAGACCAGGCTAGCGGCACCTCTATCTGAGGCCTGGGCTCCAGACACCCCGATCCCTTCCCTCGAGCTCTATTCACCCAGTCGCCTGAACCCGCAGTAAACTCTATGGGCGCAGTTGTGGCGAAGGTGTGAGATGTGAGGTACCGGCTTATACCCGGCATCTGGTAACGACTAAGCGCCGCTACTCCTCGCGGACCTCCTGTTCGGTGCTCTCGGAGCGCCTCTTCCACAGCCAGGCGATGGCGGTAAAGATCGCCGCGGCACTCAAGCCTATGATCCACTCGATGCTCACGAACGGCTCGAGGTAGTGGTGGAGCACCTCGTCGGCGAAGAACATCTCCACGGCTATGTAGATGAGGAGCGCGGCGCCGGCGTAGACGAGTATGGGGAACCGGTCAAGCAGGGAGGTGAGCAGCGCGGCCCCGAAGATGACCAGCGGTATCGTCGTCCCGAGGCCGATCCCCATCAGCCACCAGTTGACCTCTCCACCAAGCCTGGCGGCGCCGACGAGGGCTATCACGTTGTCGAGCGACATGACGGCGTCGGCGATGATGATGATCCTGATCGCCTCCAACGCGCTCTGGCCGGCCTCGATCTTGTCCTCTCCCTCCTCGTCCTCGACATCGTCGAGGACGAGCTTCCAGGCGATCCAGATCAACAAAAGCCCTCCCGCGACCTGCAAGAGGGGGATCTCGAGCAAGAAGGCGATGATGGCCGCGAAGACGAGCCGCAGCGCGACGGCCCCGGCGGCGCCCCAGATGATCGCCTGCCGGCGCTGGGAGCCGTGGAGGCTGCGGGCCGCCATGGCGATGACGACGGCGTTGTCGCCCGAGAGGATGAGGTTGACGGTGAGTACTTTGACAAGCGCGACCCAGAAAATCGGATCTAAAAACAACGTGTGCTCCTCCTGAGCCTTCCCGCCAGACGCCGGGACCGCTCCTGCTTGTACCAACCCCGGCTCATCTTACCAACAATCCAACCTTTCCATCGAACCGGCATCAGAGGATGGTGACGAGCGCCACGGCGAGGAACACGACGTAGAGCGCCCCACCGACGAGCAGGTACTCGGCCTCTATCGGCTCTTTCCTCCTGACCAGCACGTAGAGGTAAGCGCCTCCCAAAAGCGCGAGGCCCGCGGAGAGGGCGTTGAGCAGATCCAAGCTCCAGCTCGTGAACGCGAGGCCGAGGGCGACCGGCACCGAGCTCTGGAAGACCATAGCCCCCGTTATGTTTCCCAGGGCAAGAGTGTCCTTGTTGCCCCGAAGCCAGATGACGGAGTTGAACTTCTCGGGCAACTCCGTGGCCAGAGGCGCGAGCATAAGCGCGATCAAGCCCGGCGGCAGCCCAACCGCCTCGGAGAGGTGCTCCACGGCGCTGACGAAGTAGTGGGCCCCCACTCCCATCACGACCACGGTCCCGAGAACCTGCGCCGCCACGGCCCACATGGGAGCCTCGGAGCCCGAGCGCCACAGGGTCAGCTTCCCTGGCGGGTCCTCGATGCTCTCTCCGCCAGACTTTATGGTGCGCCACACGTAGAACGCGTAAGCCACAAGGAGCAGGACCGCCAGCGCTGCCTTCAAGAAGAAGGGAACCGGAGCGATACCGGCCGCTGCACCCAGAACGAAGAGGACGAGGAAAAATCGCATGTCGCGCCTCGCGGTCCCTTTGTCTATCATCACGTCGTCGTCGCTCTCCCGGCGGCGGCGAAAGCTCAGAGCCGCGACCCCGACGACGAACATCGCGAGCGTGGCAAGGAGGAACGGCGCCCCGAGGATCGCCCCGACGCCGACCTCTCCCGCAGCGCTGCTGCCGGTGATGATGGACCCGATGACGGCGACCACGGGGATCATGGTCTCGGGCAACGCGGTTCCGATGGCGGCGAGTACGCTCCCCACCGCCCCCTGGCCCAGGTTCAGACGTCCGCCCAGGATCTCGACCGCGTTGGTGAA
>JBJMIY010000173.1:0-4622 GCA_045806605.1 Rubrobacteraceae bacterium | reverse complement strand
TCGGCCCGGCTCTCCAGCCTCTTTTCGTCCCGCTCTCGTATGTCGCCAAGCTCCCGGACCGCCGCGTCCCTCACCTCTCCAGGAGGTACCTCGGGGAGGTCCAGGTGGGCGTAGATCAGGATTACCCGCGACCCGTAGAGCGCCGCGATGCTCGCGGCGAGCTCTCCCGCTTTGCGCGCGTGATCTGAGAAGTCCTCCCCGACGATCACCCGCTCCGGGGGCCAGGCGCTGACCCCGCGCCTCACCACTAGCACAGGCACGCGGGCGTGGTGGACGATCTCCTCGGAGTGGCTCCCCATCAGGATGCGCCGTACCGTACCCATCCCCCTGCTCCCCACGACCAGGAGCCCCACCCCAAGCTCCTCGCTCAGCTTGATGACCTCGTCGGAGGTCCGTCCCGCCCTGAGATGGGCCTGCGTGACCGTGCCCCCTTCTTCCTCTATCTTGCGTACCTGCTCGTCGAGGATCTCCTGTCCCTGGCGCTTGAGCTCCCGTTTCACGAAGCCGTGGCGGTAGGGGCCGGGCACGTCGTGCCAGACGTGGACGACGTGCAGCTCCGAACCGCTCTTCCTCGCGAGATCCGTCGCCGCCGCGGTCGCCTGAGCAGCGTCCTCGGAGCCGTCGGTTGCCAGAAGGATCTTGGTCGGGAACACGTTCATCCTTGACTCCTTTTACGCCTCCACTGCCCGAGAATACTACCAACGTCGCGCGCCCCCCGGCGCTCAACCGCCTCGGACGGCCGCCGGTTCGCGGAACTGGCGCCTGTACAGGTCGGCGTAGAGTCCGTCCGAAGACAGCAGCGAGGCGTGGGTGCCGCGCTCCACGACGCGGCCCGACTCTACGACCAGGATCACGTCCGCGTTCCGGATCGTGCTCAGGCGGTGCGCTATCACAACGCTCGTCCTACCCCAGAGCAGCGTCCGCAGAGCCGTCTGGATGAGCGCCTCGGTGCGGGTGTCTATGTTGCTCGTCGCTTCGTCGAGGATCAGGATGCGCGGGTCGGCAAGCACCGCCCGCGCGAACGAGACGAGCTGGCGCTGGCCCCCGCTCAAGGTTCCACCCCCCGTCCCCAGTTGGGTGTCGAAGCCTTGTGGCAGGGCGCAGATGAAGTCGTGGGCGCTCACGGCGCGGGCGGCGGCTTCGATCTCCTCCTGCGTGGCGTCCAGCCGGCCGTAGCGGATGTTCTCGGCGACCGTCCCGGAGAAGAGGAACGGCTCCTGCAGGACGCTCGCGATCCGGCGCCGGAGGCTGCGGCGCTCGACCTCGCGCACGTCGAAACCGTCCACGCGGATGCTTCCCCCTGTCGCGTCGTAGAAGCGTGGGATCAGGTTGGCTATCGTAGTCTTGCCCGCGCCCGTCGGGCCGACCAGCGCCACCGTCTGTCCCGGCTCGATATTGAAGCTCACGTCATGGAGCACGGAGCGCCCTGGATCGTAGGCGAAGGTAACGTCCTCGAACTGAATACGGCCCTCTATCTCGCCGAGTTTCCCGGCTCCGGGCGGGTCGGGGGGTTCAGGTTCCTCGTCAAGGATGTTGTAGATGCGCTCGGCGCCGGCGAGGGCCGCCTGGCCCTGGGTGTATACCTGCGAGGCGAGCTGTATCGGGCGGAAGAACTGCTGGACGTAGATCAGGAACGCCGTCAGGAGCCCGATCGTCAGCGTCCCCGTGAGGACCAGGTACCCGCCGTAGCCAATGACAAGTGCCGTTGCTAGCGTACTGAGTACGTCTATAGCGGGGGCGAAGGCCGAGGTTATCGCCACGGCCTGGACATTGGCCGCGCGGTTGGCGGCGTTGCGCTCCCTGAAGCGCTCGATGTTCGCCGCGGTGCGGTTGAAAGCCTGCGCCTCGCGGACGCCTATGATCTCCTCCTGCAGCCCTGCCGTGACGTCTCCGACCGTCACGCGTGTCGTCCTGAACGCCCTCCTCGCCCGGCGCGCGAAGAATACGTTGGTGAGGAGCATGACGGGGATGATCGCGAAGCTCACCAGCGCCAGCCGCCAGTCGAGGATGAGCATCGCCACCACGATCCCTATGAGGCTGAAGAGCGACCCGAGCAGCTGGGTGATACCCTGCGAGAGGAGCTGGTTCAACGTGTCCACGTCGTTGGTAACCCGGCTCATCACGTCTCCAACTGGATGGCGGTCGAAGTACCTCAGCGGGAGACGCTGCAACCGCTCGAAGATCCGCTCCCGCATGGAGGCAAGCACCCTCTGCCCGACGGAGCCTACCTGCCGGATCTGGCCCCGCGTGGCGAGCGTCCCGGCGACGTAGACCCCGAAGAGCAGCGCCATTGTTCTGAATAATCCCGCGGGGTCGTCGCCCAGGATATACCGGTCTATCGCGCGCCCGATGAGCCACGGACCGCCAGCCTGCGAGAGCGCCCCGACGACGACGAGCGCGAGGGCCAGGAGCATCGAGCGGCTGTAGGGTCGCAGCTCGCCGAGTAGCCGCCGCGCGGTGGCGCCCCTGTTCTCGGCTCGCTCCTGGGGCGCGCGGGCTAGAGACTGGATGCTTCGCATTCCCACGGCTAGTCTTCCCGTCCGTTCGGAGAATGGTCCAGGATTCCACCCGCGGCGACGGGATCGACGAGCACCTGCGAGCCGAGGATCTCGTTGTAGAGCTCACTCTCGCGCAGGAGCTCTTCGTGCGTGCCCATCGCGGCGATCTCGCCGTCATCCAGAATCAGGATGAGGTCGGCGTCGCGCACGGTGCTTATCCTCTGGGCTATCACGATCACGGTGCGGTGGCCCTCGCGCATCAGCCTGTCGAGCGAGGCCTGGATCTCCGCCTCCGTCTCGGCGTCCACAGCCGAGGTGCTGTCGTCGAGGATCAGGAGCCGGGGGTCTATGAGCAGCGCCCTCGCAATGGCTATACGCTGGCGCTGTCCCCCCGAAAGCCCGACCCCCCGCTCGCCGACGACGGTGTCGTAGCCCTCGGGCAACGCGCGGATAAACTCGTCTGCCTGCGCCGCCCTTGCTGCGGCTTCGATCTGCTCCTGCGTCGCGTCCGGGCGGCCGTAGGCTATGTTGTCGCGCACGGGGCCCGAGAAGAGCAGGGAAGATTGCATGACGACCCCGATCTGGCTTCTCAAGCTGGCCAGGGTCACGTCGCGGACGTCGTGGCCGTCGAGGCGCACGCTGCCCGCGATCACGTCGTAGAAGCGCGGGATGAGGTTGACCAGCGTGGACTTCCCCGAGCCGGTCGTGCCGAGGATCGCCACCGTCTGTCCCGGCTCGGCCGAGAAGCTGACGCCGCGCAGGATCTCGCGCTCGTCGCCGGGGTAGCGGAAGTGGACGTCGTCGAACTCGACGCGGCAGGAGATGGGGGGGAGCGGGATCGCGTCAGGGGCGTCCTCGACCTCGAGCGGCGCGTCGAGGACCTCGAAGACGCGCAGAGATGAGGCCCCGGCCCGCGAGATGCCCGCGGAGAGGAAGCCGATGGTGAGGATCGGGAAGAGCAGGAAGCCGAGGTAGGTGTTGAAGGCGACCAGCTCTCCGATCGTGAGCTGGCCCCCGATTACCTGCAGCCCGCCGAAGAGGACGATTATCAGGGTCCCCAGGTTCGCCAGCAAGAAGATGAAGGGGAAGTTGTTCGAGAAGGTACGCACCGTCTCGAGGTTCTTCTCCAGCAGCTCGTCGTTGACCGAGCGGTAGCGGGAGACCTCGTAGTCCTCGCGGACGAAGGTCCGGATCACGCGTATCCCGGCCAGGTCCTCCTGCAATACCGAGTTGAGTTGCCCGAGCGTCTGCTGCACCTGGCGGAAGAGAGGCCCTATCTTGCGCACGAAGCGCAGGAGCAGCACGAAGATCACGGGCACTATCGCGAGCGCGAACAGCGCCAGCTGCCAGTCCAGCAGGATGAGCAAGGTGGTAGTGCCGAAGAGCATGACCACGGCTGCGGCCATCTGGACTGCCCCGGTCCCCGCGAAGGTCCGGATCTGCTCGACGTCGCTGGTCAACCTGGTGACGAGCTGGCCCGTCTCGACCCTGTCGTAGTAGGCGAACCCCAACCGCTCGATCTTGGCGAAGAGGTCGTTTCGAAGATCATATGCCACCCCTTGCGACGCCCGTTCTGCCAGGTAACCCTGCAAGAACGTGAACAGTCCTCGCAGGAGCGCCGCCACCGCGAGACCGCCCACCGCCAGCAGGATGACGTTAAGCCGTCCCGGGGCTATGCCGTCGTCTATGGCGATACGTATCAATTGCGGCGTCGTCAGGCTCGCCACCGAAGCTAGCAGCAGTGACACGAAGGCCAGGGCGGCCTCACCCTTGTACGAACCCAGATAGAAGAGCGCGCGGCGGACGGCGTTGAGACCACCAGCGAAGCTCGCCTGCCCGGTGGGGGAACCGATGCCTCCGCCGCGTCGTTCCAACCCTGCTATCCGTCCTTCTGGGTCGTGTGCTGCGGGCGCACGAAGACGACCAGGAGGTCCTTGAACCTTTCGGGGCTGACCGATCGTTCTCTGTTAGTCTCCAGCTTGTTGCCTCCTTCTCTCGTAATACCGGCCTTCGGCGGGGAGGGCGTGCTCTATCCAGTCCTGCTTGCCCCCGACGTAGTCACGCACGTTCCCGTAGCCCATGGCCTCGAGCTTGCTGGCGGCCTCCTCCGAGGCCTGGCACGGA
>JBJMIY010000172.1:0-8014 GCA_045806605.1 Rubrobacteraceae bacterium | reverse complement strand
CTTCCTCAAGGCATACTTCGGTGCGCACGAGGTTATCACCACGATCATGCTGAACTACGTAGGGATCTACCTGGCCACCTACCTCGCGCTCGACCCCTTCAGGAGCGAGGGGCTCGTCCCGGGCACGGCCGCGATTGACCTCTCAGCCCGCATCCCGTTTCTCGCTGCGGCTCTCGGGCGGGCCAACTACGGCTTCGTCTTCGCGCTCGTGGCAGCGGGGGTCGTCTACCTGCTCCTGTGGCGCACCAAGCGTGGGTTCGAGATAAGGGCCGTCGGCTTCTCGCCCGGCGCCGCGAGCTACGCCGGTATGAGCATCGGCTTGAACACTATCCTCGCTCTCGCCTTCGGCGGCTTGCTGGCTGCTCTGGGCGGCGGGGAGGAGGTGCTCGGCGTCTACGGCAAGATGTCCATACCGTTCGTCGAGAACGTCGGCTTCAACGGCATCGGGGTCGCCCTCCTGGGGCGTAACCACCCCGTAGGGGTGATCCTCGGCGCGATTCTCTTCGGCGGGTTGACCGCGGGCGCCCAGGAGATGCAGTTCTCTACCAACGTCCCGCTGCAGCTCACCGACGTGCTGCTCGCCGTGATACTGCTCCTCGTTACAGCCACGAAGCTGGTCGAGCTGATAGTCGGCAAGCGCGCCCGCGCGCTCGCGGGCACCCGGCTCGAGGGAGGGCTGTAGTGGACGATTTCCTCACGTCCTTCGGCACCCTCCTCGCCTCGACGATCCGCAACTCCACACCCCTGATCTTCGCGGCTCTGGGCGGCATGTTCAGCGAGAGGAGCGGCGTGGTCAACATCGGGCTCGAGGGCCTGATGCTGATCTCCGCCTTCGCCGGGGTAGTCGGCGCCTCTCTTTCGGGTAGCGCCCTCGTGGGCCTTGGCTTCGCGCTGGCGGCGGGCCTGATCTTCGCCCTTATCCACGCGCTCATGAGCATTACCTTCGAGGCGGACCAGATCATCTCCGGCACCGCCATCAACCTGCTGGCCCTCGGCGGCACGGGGTTCCTGATGGTCCAGATCTTCGGCTCCGGTGGGACCTCCCCGCGCGTGCCGGGCTTCAAGGAGGTCGCCATCCCCCTGCTATCGGATATCCCCCTGATCGGCCCCGCCCTCTTCAACCAGAGCCTGCTCGTCTATCTGATGTACCTCCTGATCCCCATCACCTGGTTCGTAGTCTTCCGTACCCCCTTCGGCCTCCGCCTCCGCGCGACCGGCGAGGTCCCCGAAGCCGTTGATACCGCGGGCGTGAGCGTCACCCGCATGCGCTACTACGGCGTCGCGCTCTCGGGGCTCCTCGCGGCCTGTGGCGGCGTCTACCTCTCGATGGGCATCCTCTCCGCTTTCACCGAGGGCATGACCAACGGCCGCGGCTTCATCGCGCTCGCCGCCCTGATCTTCGGCCGCTGGAACCCCATAGGCGCCGCGGGCGCAGCCCTCCTCTTCGGCTTCGCCCTGGCCGTGACCTACCAGGTGCCTCAGGAGGTCATCCCCCTCGAGTTCATCCAGATGCTCCCCTACATCCTCACCATAGTCGCCCTCGCAGCCTTCGGCGGCCGCGCTATAGCCCCCGCCGCTATAGGCAAGCCCTACCGCAAGGAGTGACCAGCCACCCGGCGAACCAGCAGAGCACCACCGATCAGCAACACGCTCGATACCAGTAACTTCCCGCCGCCCGTGTCCGGGAGGACGGTCAGGGCATCGCTCTGTTCCGTGTCCAGGATGACTATCCTGGCGGCGACCCCCTGCGTCGGGTACGACTCCGCGACGGGTCCGGCATACGTAGCCTCAACCTTCTGTCCGACCCGCAGCTTTTCGAACGGAACCGGAACCAGGTCCTCGCCTCGCTGCTCTAGTATCTCCGTCTCGTCTGTCACGGCGAACTCGCCCTTGGCCAGACCGGACTTGGTTGCGGGGTCCTCCTCGACGAGCACCACCTTCGCGCTGCGGCTGACCTCGGTTATCGTGCCCCGTATGCTGCTCTCGGGAGGCGACGCTAGCGCCGGAGCCGCGGCCGCGAGAACCATCCCGAGCGCCGCCAGCAGCGTCAGGCCCCTCCGCCACATCTTCACCTAACCTCCAGGCTAGAAGCCGATCTTCCTGTTCCTGTCTTCGCTCGGCTTCTCGGGCCGACCCTCCGCTTCTTCCGTCTCGAAATACTCTACGCCGCCGAGCAACATCCCTGGTTCCACATCGAGGCCCGCAGCGAGCTTGCGGATCGTGGACGGATAGGCCCTGCGCTGGCCAGTCTCCAGCTTGGAGATCGTGTCCCTCGCTACCCCACTCTTCGCCGCCAGGTCCTCCTGGCTCATCACCGCCCGCCGCCGCAGGTCCCTTAACCACGGAAGGTCCATAGCCGTCACCTCCAAACACTACAAAAAACTTGCTAAAACACTACAATAGTGCTACGCTATCCAAGTATATCGTGCCGGCTGGTGAGGAGGTTATGAGATGAGCGTGGATCCGAGGCTGGTGATTCCCTACGTTATAGAGCAGAGCCCGCGTGGGGAGCGGTCGATGGACATTTACTCGCGGTTGTTGAACGACAGGATCGTCTTCCTCGGGACGCCGGTTGACGACCAGGTGGCGAACGCGATCATCGCGCAGTTATTGCATCTGGACAGCGAAGACCCCGAGCAGGACATCAACGTGTACATCAACTCGCCTGGCGGGAGTGTGACGGCGGGGCTCGCCGTCTACGACACGATGCGTTTCGTAAACGCGGACGTGGCGACGACGGCTCTAGGGATGGCGGCTTCGATCTCGGCCGTCCTGCTCGCGGCTGGCACGAAGGGCAAGCGCAACGTGCTTCCGAACACCAGGGTTCTATTGCATCAGCCGTGGGTCCAGGGTGGGCCGGGAGGGCAGGCTTCTGACGTGGAGATACAGGCCAGGGAGCTCGTGCGCACCAAGCGGCGCATGAACGAGATCCTGGCCGAGGCGACGGGACAGCCCTTCGAGAAGATCGAGCGCGACACCGACCGCGACTACATAATGGGGGCGGAGGAGGCCGTCGAGTACGGCGTCGTCGACCGGGTCATCAACCGCCCGAGGGAGGGTGTCGCGGCGAGGGAAGACGAACTAAGGGGATAGATAAGGTCCCGGCGACGTGCTCAACGATCGGTGTTATGTGAGGTTGTGGGACAGGACGGTCCGGGAGCGGGAGCTGGACGAGCTGAGGCGTGAGCGGCGGAGGCAGACGTTAACTGCGGGCAAACCCTCTCTGCGCGCCTTGATGGCGCGCAGGCTCTTCGCGCTTGCGGTTGCTACGGAGAGGGAAGAGACCTGGCGCGTGGTCTGGGAGCGCCTGGAGGCGAAGGGAGGTCTCTGAGGGACCCATCGTAGGAAACCGATGAGGGGAGTGGGGCCCAGGTAGAAGCTCGGGATGAACCTGACGTACGAGTACATACGACACCGGAGGGGCTACTCGTTCGCGGCGGGGTGCTGCTGGATTCGCATCTACGAGGGCGAGCCGGGAGACGCGCCCGTGGTCGTCTGCGAGGAGCTGCGGGGGGTTGGAGGAGCCGGCGTCGCCGAGATGGCTGAACAGCTCGCGGCGGAGGTAATACTGGAGCACTTCACGGGCGGTTTGCCGGAGTTGCCGCGGCCTCTCCTCTGGATCGAGCACCGCCCGGCCCGCAGGCGGGGTCCGGGCCGCTACGCGCTCCTCACCTTCCCCTCCTATCATCCCAGGCAAATGGGCCCGGGCTTCGTGCGGCGCGTCACTCTGGGCGCCCCGCGCCGCGTAGCGCTTTCCCCCGAGGAGGTCGCCATCCTGACGGGCGGGGAGGCCGGAAGATAAGGGTCCTCGTCATCGGTGGCACGAACTTCATCGGCCCGCACGTGGTGCGGCGGCTCGCCGGGGCCGGCCACGGGGTCGTCGTGTTCCACAGGGGGCTGACGGCGCCGGATCTCCCTGAGGGTGTCGGGCGTATCAGGGGCGACCGGAAAGACCTGGAGAGCTTCGCCGGGGAGTTCCGGCGCATCGCGCCCGAGGTGGTGCTCGACATGATACCCATGAACGAGGACGAGGCGAGGGACCTGGTCGGCGTCTTCGAGGGCGTCTCCCGGCGGGTCGTGGCGGTGAGCAGCCAGGATGTCTACCGCGCCTACGACCGGGTCACGGGGAGAGACCCTGGCCTGCCGGACCGCATCCCCCTGACGGAAGACGCCCCATTGCGCGAGAAGCTCTACCCTTACGAGCGAGAGGGCGTGAAGGACTACGAGAAGATCCTGGTCGAGAAGGTCATCATGGGGACCCCAGATCTGCCCGGCACGGTTTTCCGGCTCCCTGCGGTGTACGGGCCGGGGGACTACCAGCACCGGCTGTACGAGTACGTCAGGCGCATGGACGACGGGCGGCCCGCTATCTTGCTCGGGGAGGGCATGGCCTCGTGGCGCTGGACGCACGGCTACGTCGAGGACGTCGCCTCCGCCATAGTCCTTGGCGTGAGCGACGAGCGCGCCGCCGGCCGCGTGTACAACGTCGGGGAGCAGGACCCCCCGTCGTGGGCGGAGTGGGTGCGCGAGATCGGTCGTGCCGCGGGGTGGAGCGGCGAGGTCGTGGCCGTTCCCGGCGACCGCTTGCCGGAGCACCTCGATCAGGGGCTCGACACGCAGCAGCACTGGGTCGCGGATACACGCTGCATCCGGCGGGAGCTGGGCTACAGGGAGGAGATCCCTCGCGAAGAAGCGCTGAGGCGGACTGTAGAGTGGGAGCGTGCGCACCCGCCGCGGAACGCTGACCCCGACTCCTTCGACTACGCCGCCGAGGACGCGGCGCTCGCCGGTATGAGCCGCTAACTGATACGCTCAGGGGCATGAAGAAGACCCTGCGTTACTCGCTCGCCGCCGTGGTGGTGTTAGGTGCCGGGCTTGTCCTGCAGCGGCGGCGCCCGATGATGCACCCTCCCCGGCTCACGTTTCTGTTCGAGAACCCTATCGTGAACGCTTTCGTGGGTCCGGAGCGACTGATCCAGCGTCTCGACCTCGCTCCCGGCATGCGCGTCCTCGACGCCGGCTGCGGTCCAGGGCGGCTCACCATCCCCCTCGCTAGGGCCGTGGGACCCGGAGGAGAGGTAGTCGCCCTCGACGGCCAGCGCGAGATGCTCGAGAAGCTCCAGAAGCGGCTGGAGGCCGAGGGCATCGGGAACGTGAGACCGGTGCGGGCCGTCCTCGGCGAAGGAGCGCTGGGGGAGGGACGGTTCGACCGGGTTGTGCTTGCGATGGTGCTCGGCGAGGCGCGCGACCGCAGGGAGGCCGCCCGGGAGCTCTACGCGGCACTCGTGCCCGGCGGCGTGCTCTCCGTGACCGAGATCTTCGGCGATCCGGATCACAGGCGCCCCTCCACCATCCGGCGCGAGGTCGAGGCCGCGGGCTTCAGGCTCGCAAGGAGCTTCGGCGGCTTCCCGGCCTTCACGCTCAACTTCGAGAAGCCGCGCACGCTCTAGACGGCGCTCGAAAGCCCTGGCATAAACCTCGCCCCGGTCCGGGTAAGAACCTGGGGAAAGTGTCGGCTCGCCGGGGTGATAGGAAATTGAGAGTACTCATAACGGATTTCGACTACGAGGACGTGGACATCGAGCGTCGCATACTGGAGGACGCCGGGCTCGAGGTGGTGGCGGCGCAGTGCCGCACCGGGCAGGACATTGTCGAGGCCGGGCGCGGGGCGTCGGCGCTGCTGACGCAGTACGCCCCGATCACGGCCAGGGTCATGGACGAGTTGCCCGAGTTGCGCATGGTCGGCCGCTACGGAGTCGGCTACGACGTCGTTGACGTCGAGGCCGCCGGGGAGCGCGGGGTGTGGGTCGCCAACGTGCCCGACTACGGCACCGAGGAGGTCGCGTCGCACGCCCTGAGCATGGCTCTGTCACTGCTGAGGCACCTACCGCTCTACGACCGCGTCGTGAGGGACGGCCGCTGGCATCCCCACTCGACGGGTCCTGTGCACAGGCTCAAGAACCTGACGCTTGGCGTGGTGGGAGTAGGGCGCATCGGCGGTACCTTCGCGCGGCGAGCCAGCCCGTGGTTCAGCAGGACCCTTGGCTGCGACCCGTATCTCCGGGAAGACGCCTGGACCCGGGAGGTGGAGCCGGCGAGCCTCGAGGAAGTCTTCTCCGAGAGCTTCCTGGTCTCGCTGCACGCGCCGCTCACGGAAGAGACCAGGGAGTTCGTTGACCGTGGCGTGCTCGAGCTGATGCCCGAGGGCGGCTACCTGGTCAACACCGCGCGCGGCGACCTGGTGGTAATGGACGACCTGCTCTGGGCACTCGAGGAAGGGCCACTGGCGGGAGCTGCGCTCGACGTCTTGCCGCAGGAACCGCCTCCCCGGGATCATCCCCTCCTGAGCAGCCCTAACGTCATACTGACCCCGCACGCCGCCTACTACTCGCTGGAGGCGGAGGAGGAAGCCCGCACCAAGGCTGCACGGAACGTGGTCGCATGGGCCGAGGAAGGGCGTCCGCTCTACCCGGTCGTCGAAGGGAGACAGGACTAGCGTGGGAGCAGCGTGACCGAGGTGAAGATCACCGACGTCAAGGCCATCTGTGCGGCGCCCGAGGGTATACGCTTGGTCCTTCCTCGACCGCGCCACCGGCGTAGCGGTAAGCCTCCACCACCAGCGCGGCGACGACCTCGATCTCCTCCGCGTTCCTCGGCGCGTAGATCATCACCACGTTCTGCGGTATGTAGCCCATGCGGGCCACGGGGTGTTGCTCGGCCCAGCCCTTCTCCATGGCTTCTCGCGCGACCTCGGGCGGAAGCGCGGCGTGCAGGCTGCCGTCGGGCATGGGGTGGATGTGGGCGAACTCCCGCCCGATCATGAACGCCTCTTGCGGTCCGGGCGCGATGTCTCCGCGCAGCCACAGGGCGCGAGCCCCGGGCACCGAGATGGCGCTCGGGTGCTCCTCCACGCCGGGAAGGGCGAAGACCCTCCGGGCCAGTTCCTCTACCACCTCGGGCTCCGGGTTCTGCTCCAGTTGCGTGTGCGGGTTGGTAGGCGTGGTCCTGGGCCGGGACCCGCTCCTCTCCGGCAAGACGCGCTCGTTCATCTTTCTACCCTCTTGACTCTCGCGGTTACGTACGCCTCTACCAGGATAATACTCAATAGCGCCGGCCCCGCTGGCGCCTGATGTCGAAGCTGGCCGAATCGGAGACGGCCATCACGGCCATCACGCCGCACTGGACCGGGTCGCTCACCACCAGGTCGGCGGCGTCGGGTACGCTCCCTGGCATGTTCAGCGAGAGCACGATGATCCCCTTCTCTCGGATCTCGTAGACGGCGCGGGCGACCTCTCCGCCCATGAGCGCGCCGGCCAGGACCAGCGCCACAGCGCGCGGGAGGCGTGCGACGGCGCGCGTCGCGGCGGCCAGCTCGTCCTCGCCAACCAGCGGTATCGTGTCGATCGAGATCTTCTCGCCGCGGATGTTGTGCCTGTCTGCCTCGGCGACCGCCCCCACCACCACCTGGCCCACCTGCGCCCCGCCGCCGACCACGATGATCCGCTTGCCGTACACCTTCTGGAACGACGGCGCCTGTTCGACCGCCCACACGATAGGCAGCGACTCGAGGTCGCCGATGAGCTCGTCCGGGGCGGCGACGTTCTCGAGCTCGAAGTAGGTCGTCGAGCCGTCCTCGCGCCGCTCGGCGATGTCGACGTAGGTGATGTTGGCCTGGTGATCGAAGATCACCTTCGTCAGCGCGTGGAGCATCCCCGGCTCGTCTGGCGTGCGGACCATCAGGGCCAGGAGATGGGTGTCACCTTCCACCTTCACGGGCGCGGCTCATCGAAGACGGAGGCTACCAGACGGCTCGCTCGAGCCCGACCTGTCGGCGGGATCTTCATGGTTCCCTTGTGCTTCTGTGCTATCGACATACCCTGCTGTCTTCTTTCCCTCAACTGTACAACCTTACAACGTCCCGAAGGTTCGCATCTCCGCCACGTTCGGCGAGCAGCCGGAGACGCAGTTGCCCCAACCCGGGCTCCTCCCACGCTTCTAAGGGCTACCGAAGAGT
>JBJMIY010000171.1:0-3568 GCA_045806605.1 Rubrobacteraceae bacterium | reverse complement strand
TCTCGCCGTCACCGCTCAGGTGCTGGCGAGCCTCGGCGTAATCGTCGCTGGGGCGCACTTCTTTGTGGACGCCGTGGAGCACGCGGCGGAGGGGCTAGGGTTGCCGGCGGGCTTGATCGCGCTCGTCCTCGCTCCCCTCGCCACCGAGCTGCCCGAGAAGTTCAACTCCATATTCTGGATCAGGGACGGCAAAGATACGCTCGCTATGGGCAATATAACAGGGGCGATGCTCTTCCAGAGCACTATCCCGGTCTCCTTCGGCATCCTCTTCACCCCCTGGAACCTGGACTTTTTGAGCCTCTTCGCCACGGTACTGGCCCTCGCTTCCGGAGCGCTCGTGTACCTCTCGCTCGAGCGCTCGGGGAAGCTCGGAGCGGGGCTCCTGATGGTCGGTGGGCTCTTCTACCTGGCGTTCGTCGTGGGGGTGGTGCTGGTAATCGCCTGATCCACCCGCGCGGCCGCTTCGTGTACCATGGCCCCGTCTTGCTATGCTCGCGCAAAATCGCGAACCGCCGTGCCTGAGCTCGTCCTCGGGCCTCTCCTGCGACACGTCGGACCCTCCGACGCAACCTTCTGGGTCGAGACGGACTCCCCTTGCGAGGTCGAGGTGCGCGCCGGGAGATCATCGACCCGCTCGCCCACCTTCCGCGTCAGCACGCACCACTACGCGCTCGTGCACGTCACGGGCCTCACGCCCGGAGTCAGCCACGAGTACGAGGTCAGGCTGGACGGTGAGGTGGTGTGGCCGGAGCCGAGCTCGCCCTTCCCGCCCAGCGTCGTGCGCGTTCCTGGCGAGGGAGAGCTCGTCAAGCTCGTCTTCGGGTCGTGCAGGATCTCAGCTCCCCACGAGCCGCCGTTTACTCTGAGCCACGCTGATGACGAGCGGGGGCTCGGGGTTGACGCCCTCTACGCGTTGGCTATGCGGTTACGGGACCAGCCGCCTGAGGAGCTGCCGCACGCGCTGGTGTTGCTGGGGGACCAGATCTACGCCCACAAGCCCCCGTACGACACCCTGAACTTCATCCGCTCGCGGCGCGACACGAGCCGCCCTCCGGGCGAGGATGTCGCGGACTTCGAGGAGTACGCCCGGCTCTACAGGGACTCGTGGGGAGACCCTGCGATACGGTGGCTACTCTCGACCGTGCCCTCTTCAATGATCTTCGACGACCACGAGGTCTCAGACGATTGGAACATCTCCGCGTCCTGGGTCGAGGAGACGCGTAACCATCCATGGTGGAACGACCAGATCGTCGGCGCGAACGCCTCCTACTGGATCTACCAGCATCTCGGCAACCTCTCCCCAAAGGAGCTCGCCGCGAACGAGCTCTTCGAGAAGGTCCGGACCGCCGACGATGCCTGGCCCCTGCTGCGCGAGTTCGCCAGCCACGCCCACAGGACCTCCGAGGGGACGCGCTGGAGCTCTTGCCAGGACTTCGGTAACGTGCGCCTGATCATGATGGACTCGCGGGGCGGGCGCGTGCTCGAAGAAGGACGCCGCTCGATGGTCGACGCCAGCGAGTGGGCCTGGATCGAAGACAAAGCGAACGGTAGCTTCGACCACCTCCTCCTGGCTACCTCCCTCCCCGTTCTCCTCGGCCCCGGTATGCACTACCTCCAGGCCTGGAACGAGGCAGTCTGCGCAGGCGCCTGGGGAGAGCAGTCAAAGGCGCTCGGGGAGCGTGTCCGGCGCTCCCAGGACCTGGACCACTGGGCCTCGTTCCAGAGCTCCTTCGCCGCGCTGACGAGCCTGATACAGCGCGTCGCCTCCGGGGAGAAGGGGGACCCCCCATCCTGCATAACGATCCTCTCCGGCGACATCCACCACGGCTACCTCGCCGAGATGGACCCGGGCGACGGCGTGAAGAGCCGGATCTACCAGGCCGTCTGCTCTCCTCTGCGCAACGCCCTCCCTGGCAAGAAGTCCAGCCTCCAGAACGTCGCCTGGATGAAGCCGTTCGCGCTCGCAACATACCTCCTCTCCCGCCTCGCCGGCGCCAAACCCCCCAGCCTGAACTGGCGCCTGACCCACGAGAGCCCCTGGTTCGAGAACCACGTCGCGACCCTGCAACTCGACGGCAGGAGCGCCCACGTCACCTTCGAAGAGGCCGTAACAAACGACTCCAGAGAGCCCGGCCTCCGGAAGTTATTCGCTCGCCGCCTCGTCTGACTACTTCGGCTACAGAACCCTCTTGACACCGGAGAGACATGCAGTTATAGTCGTATTCGACTAAACGAGATCGACTAGAGGTAGATCGTGGCGTCGAAGAGGAAGGTATCCAACCCGCTGGCTCTGGCGGTGATGGCGCTTCTTTACGAGCGGCCGATGCACCCTTATGAGATGGTCTCTGTGATGCGTGAGCGGGGCAAGCACGAGTCGGTACGGCTCAAGTACAGCTCGCTCTATTCTGTAGTGGAGGCGCTGGTGCGGGAAGGTTTCATCTCCCCGCGCGAGACAGTACGTGAGGGGCGGCGGCCGGAGCGGACCGTCTACGAGCTGACCGACGCGGGCCGCGTCGAGTTCCTGGGCTGGCTGCGCGAGCTCTTGAGCGTTCCGGCGAAAGAGTACACGCAGTTCGCTGCCGGGCTCACCTTTCTGCCGGCGCTTCCCCCTGACGAGGCGGCTGAGTTGCTAGACGGGCGGGTGCGGTGCCTCGAGGAAGAAGTGGGGGAGATGAGGTCCGTTCTGGATTCTGTCATGGAGGAGGGTCTGCCCCGGCTCTTCCTCATCGAGAGCGAGCACGAGTTGACCTTGCGCGAGGCCGAGCTCAGGTGGGTCCGTGAGCTCGCCCGCGAAATCTCGGACGGGACGCTGGGCGGGATGACCGAGTGGGAGGGCTTACACGCGGATCGCGACGCGGAGGATACGAGAAAGGAGGAGAGCGGTGTCTGAGGAGGTCGGGTTGCCGCGGTGGCTCGAGGTGGCGAACCCCGTGATCGTGGCGTTGCAGCGCCTTGGCCTGGTAATAGGCACCATGCGCCTGCTCTCCGTGCCGGGCAGGAAGAGCGGCAGGCTGCGCACGACGCCGGTCTCACCGCTCACCGTGGATGGCCGGCGCTACATAGTCGCAGGCTACGAAGGGTCCGATTGGGTCAAGAACGTGCGGGCGTCGGGGTGGGGGATACTCGCCCGCGGGCGCAAAGAGCAGCGGGTGACCCTCGTCGAGCTGCCGGTGGAGGAGCGGGGTTTCGTCCTCAGGCGGTTTCCGCGCGAGGTACCGCACGGGATCCAGTTCTTCCGGCGCCTGTACGGTGTGTCGGGCGAGCCGGAGGAGTTCGCAACACTGGCGCCGCGGTGTCCCGTGTTCCGCGTCGAGGGAGCGTACAGATGATCTAACACAAGCGATGACCCCCGGCGGATGTTGCAGCACCGCGTTCCGGGGGTCGGATCCCGAGTAGCACGCTCCGCAGAGCTACAACCGCCACCCAGGTGTACGCGCATCTAAGGATAGCAGGTCGGGCTCTGCGGGGTGAGATCACCCGAAATACGTGAGACGGGAGCTTTCGGCCGGATGGCTATCTCGAACCGATTACGAGGCAACTCCTGGGTTGTGATGGTGCTGCTGTGTCT
>JBJMIY010000170.1:0-4890 GCA_045806605.1 Rubrobacteraceae bacterium | reverse complement strand
GAGCCACATCCGAGATCCTGCTCCCCTCGATCAGCACGTCGCCCCTGGGCAAGTCGCTCACCTCCGGGTCTACCGAGACGACGACCCCGCCTTTGATCAGCACCTTCTGGTCAGCCATGGTTTGCTCTCCTCCCCTCATTTCCCTCGCTACGCTTGATCGAACTGCTGCGGGTGCTCCTCGTAGCCGGCTTCCTCCAGACTTCCGGCCCCCGCGTAGATCACGAGCGTTACGGCCGGCTGGTCGGTGTCGTTGCGGACGCCGTGCCACTCGCCCTGGGCGATGAACACGGCATCGCCCTCGTTCAGGCGTACCGGCTCTCCCTCCGAGAGAGCCAGGCACGAACCCTCGAGCACGTACATGATCTGCTCGGCGTTGGGGTGCCGGTGCAGCAGGTGGACCGTGCCAGGCGGAAGCTCGACGGAGAGCAAGATGATCTTGCGGGCCCCAGCACTGTCCTTGTTGATGACGTTCCTGACGATCAAGCCTTCTTGGTCGGCCTTGGTCATCACCTGCTCGGCAACGTCCCTAACATTTCTTATCTCCACGGCCCTCCTTTCTTCTCAATCGCTGGCGCACCGATGAACGAACTCCCATACTTCAATCCAGGAACCTCTTCGATCTGCCAGAAGGTGTATTAGAACGTTCCAGCGATCGGCCGCTCAACTCATGAGGAGGAGTACCCTACCGGCCGCCTCACCGCTCTCTACCCGTGCGTAGGCCATCCCCGCCTGCTCTAGCGGGTAACGGTCGGCGATCGCCGGCGCACGTAGGGCCCCTTCATCGAACCCCGGGCTCAGGTCCCTCAGGACGGCGGCGCTCCCTTCGGCGTCCAAAAACGACGTCATCAGCCCGAAGAGGCGCAGCCCCTTGCGGTAAAAGTCAAGCAGGTTGAAGGAGACGTGTTGCTTGTCGGGAGTCGTCGTGATGACGACCATGCGTCCCTTCTTGCCGAGGCTGTTCAGGGCCGGTTCGAACAGGGGGCCGCCGACAGCGTCGAGGACGAGATCCGCACCTCCCCCGTCCGTGGCCGCCAGGACAGCGTCTGTCACTTCCTCCCGAGAGGTATCGACGGTGACCTCGACGCCCGCCCGCTCTGCCATCGCACGCTCCGACTCATCCTTGATGACCCCGATGACGCGGGCGCCCTTCCAGCGGGCGATCATTACCGCCGCGCTCCCCACGCCGCCGGCTGCGCCGGTAACGAGGATCGTCTCCCCGGCCGACACCCTGCCCAAGTCGACCAGCGCAGACCCGGCGGTTACGTAGGCGAGGCCCGATGCGGCCGCCTCCGCCAGAGAGAGCGTTTCGGATTTCGGCGCTACGGCGTTCCTGGAGACGGCGAGGTATTGGGCATGGGTCCCGTCGCGGACGAACCCGAGCTCCCCACCGCCCGTGCCCCAGACATCTGTCCCCACCAGCTCTTGCGGCCCTTCGACGACGACCCCGGCGAAGTCGCGTCCCGGTATGCGAGGCAGGGTGGTGAAAGGGAACGAGCCTCGTGCGTTCAGCACGTCGCTGCGGTTTACGGCGGCGGCGTGGACCTCGATAAGAACTTCGCCTTCCGTCGGCTCTGGTCTCGGGACCTCCTTCTGCCGGAGCTCCGATGGATCACCGAAGCGTTCGATCAGGATGGCCTTCATTCTGCGAAACACCTCCACGAGTCTTTCGAGGAATCGGGGTTCAAGTGAACGCCTCTGCGAGGTAAGACTCCGCAGTAACACCGCCCATCTAGAACTCGCTCTTGGTGAGAGAGCCCGAACTCGACCACGCCGAGTCATCCATCGCAGGCTCGTTGCGCTCAGGTATCAAGGCTCGACGAGTCGGCGACGCCGGGCGTCGCCCCGCTCGTGGTCCGCGGGGTGGCCCAGTGCGCAGGTCGCTCGGCGTGTGTCACCAGGAAGTCCCGCGAGTCCTCGGCCAACCGGCGCGCTCGCTCGAGATCGAAGCCGATGAGTTGCCCGTTTCTCTTGAGGGCGCGTCCGTTGACCCACACGGAGTTCACGTTCGAGGTGTCCATGCTGCAGACGATCGTCCCCACCGGGTCGATGACCGGTGCCGCGTTGACGCGCTCGATGTCGAGCATCACTATGTCCGCCTTCTTGCCGGGCGTGAGCGAGCCGGTCCTGTCGGCGAGCCCGCACACACGAGCCCCTTCGACGGTGGCGAACTCGAGAACGTCCCGCGACGATAGCAGCGGCGGGACCTCTTCCAGTTCCTGGTCGAAGACGCGCTCGTGGACCCGCACCCGCTCGGCCGCAAACAGGAACCTCATCTGCGTGAACGGGTCGCCGGGCACGGTGGTTACGACGTCGCAGCTGAGGCTGGGACGCAAGCCGTGGTCCAGCAGCTCTCCGGTCGGAGGCATGCCGTGCCCCATCGTCATCTCGACCATCGGAGCGATCGAGGTGGTGCCGCCGGTATCCGCGATGAGCTGGAACTCCCGCTCTGTCAGGTGGTTGCAGTGGATGTAGGTGGTGTCCGGACCGAGCAAACCGAGGTCATCCAGCTGCTCGACCATCCTGAAGCGTCCTGCGACGTTGCCCATCCCGACGTGCACGCTGATGGGCACGCCAATGTCCCTGGCAAGATCCCAGTCGTGCTTGACCACCTCGGGGACACAGAACCCTGGACCCCTGGTGCCCATGGCGAGGGTCATGAGCCCTTCGTCGGACGAGAAGTACCTGTCCCTTATTCGGCGAATGTCTTCGGGCGACTCAAGGATGCTGTTGAACCACCAGTCGGCAAGCGAGGTGTTAGGGTTGCCGTAGCAGTACACGGCCCGTATGCCGAGCTCGGAGAGGGCCCGGATCGCTTCGTCGGCGTGGTCGGGCGTGTTGTTGATGTGCGACCAGTCGAGGAGCGTCGTCACGCCGGCGTCGATCGCCTCGAGCGTGCCGAGAAGGTTGCCGGCGTACACGTCCTGAGGCCGGTAGACCGGCGCCAGGGTGTCGAGGATCAACGCGAAGTACCCGTCAAGCGTAACGTCCGGCGCGATGCCGCGCACCACGGTCTCCCAGGTGTGCCGGTGCGAGTCGATAAACCCCGGGATGACGATCGCACCCGAGGCGTCTACGATCTCGCAGTCGGACGCGTCGATGGACGGAGCGACAGCCGCGATAACCTCACCCTCGATGAGCACATCCCCGCTTGGGATGTCCCCTATATCTGGATCCATAGAGATGACGTGGCCACCGCGGAGCAGCGTTCGTGCAGGAGGCATCTTTGTCCTAACCTTTCTTCCTCGTAACGACCGGAGCGGTCCCGTTGCGCCTAGCCCGGTCGCGCAGCAAGCGTGTCTTTCGACCTGTGCGAAGCATCTCAGGTCCGCGCAGCGGACACCGCCGGCTTCAGCGTAATGTCGAACTCGCAGGTGTAGAACGGAGCGTCGAAGCTGCGCCGCGCCAGTTCTTCCTCGTTCTCGTGCCTGGTCAGCGGCCTGACGAGGGCCGGTTTGACCGCCCCTATGGTATCGTTCTCCAGGTACGGATCTTCCGGAAAGAAGACCTGCGTGATGAGCGGCTCGTGTCCTTGCGCCTCCACCTTGAAATGTATGTGCGCCGGACGCCACGGGGGCTGGCCTGTGGCCTCTAGCAGCCTGCCCACTGGTCCGTCCGTCGGGACCGTGTACGGTTTGGGCACCATCGTCTGAAACTCGTAGCTGCCGTCCTCGTCGACGCCGAACCTCCCCCGGAAGTTGTAGTCCGGCTGCCTCTCGTCCCAGAGGTCGTAGCCGCCGTCTGGCCCCGTCTGCCAGATATCGACGACCGCGCCGCTTACGGGCGTGCCGTCCGCGGAGGTGACCCGACCGTGGACGAAGAGTACGTCCCCGTTCTCCGCGCCTTCGTACTCCTCGTAGATCTTCACGGGCTTCTCGCGCCAGGGCGGGTCCTCCCGATAGAGTGGTCCTTCCACGTCGCTCGGCGTAACGCCGGTCTCGCCTTCGTGGGAGATGGCGTCCACCAGTACCGAGGTCTTCGTGACGTCGGAGAGCAGGATGAATTCGTCCTGCCTTCCGACCTCGGTGAGGAAAGCGAGCACCGCGGACCATTCCTCCTCCGTCACCTGGTGCTTCTCGATCACCCCGTGTATGGCTGCGATGGCATCAGGCAAGACCTTCTGCAGCCTCTCAATACTCACCCTCACCGACTCCACGCTCATCTCTCCTTTCCCGCGTTACCGCTACGCGCTATTATGGCTATACCCGTTTGATACGTCCAATACTGGGCACAGAGTCAGGTCTTGGTAGAGTCGATTCCACCCCCTAGACGTGCCGCTGCTACTCTATCCAACCCCTTGCACAACGGTTATCTCTTTAGGTTCTCCTGGCGGGTGAGGGATCGTTCGACGACCCTGTTCGTGATCTCCCCGATACCGGTAACGGTGGCGGTGACCTCGTCGCCCGGACTCAGGTACTCGGGAGGGGTTCGGGCGTAACCGACCCCTTCGGGCGTGCCCGTCAGGAGTATGTCCCCGGGCAACAGGGTCATCGCCAGAGAGAGCTCCTCTACGAGCCTGGCGATGGGGAAGACCATGAATCTGGTGTTGGAGTTCTGCTTCTCCACACCGTTTACATGACACTGTACCTGCAGGTTCTGCGGGTCTACTATCTCATCGGCCGTGACGATCCAGGGTCCCAGCGGGCAGCTTCCGTCCATCCCCTTGCCTTTGAGCCACTGGCCGCCGTGGCGCCGCTGGACGTCCCTGGCCGTAACGTCGTTGGCGACCGTGTAGCCGAAGACGTGGTCCATGGCCTCTGCGGCCGGTATGCTCCTCCCGGCGCGGCCCATCACGATCGCGAGCTCGGCTTCGTAGTCGATCTTCTCGGAGAAATTCGGGTCGAAGGGGATGTCGTCGTAGGGACCGATCACCGTCGTCGTCGGTTTGTCGAA
>JBJMIY010000169.1:0-8653 GCA_045806605.1 Rubrobacteraceae bacterium | reverse complement strand
GTCTATGGCCGGGGCCGAGGCGAGGCCGGCGTAGGTGCCGCGCAGCGCTGGAGGGATGTTCGGGTGCCTCTTCGTGAACCCTTTGACGTGGGTCTCGTAGATTATGGTGTCGTGCCAGGGGATGCGCGGCGGCCTGTCGTCTCCCCAGGTGAAGGCCGTCTCCACCACCCGGCACTTGGGCATGACCGCGGCGTTGTCCCGCTCGTCGAAGGACAGATCCTCCTCTTCGGCGCCGAGCCTGTAGCCGAAGTGAGGGTAACTCCAGTCCAGGTGACCGACCGTGGCCTTGGCGTAGGGGTCGAGCAGCAGCTTGTTAGGGTTGAAGCGGTGGCCCTCTTCGGGGTCGTAGGGTCCGTAGACCCTGTAGCCGTAGAGCTGGCCGAGCCGCCCGTAGGGCAGGTAGCAGTGCCACTTCTGGTTGGTGCGCTCCCGCATCTCGATGCGCTCGACCTCTGTCTTGCCCGTCGGGTCGAAGAGGCAGAGCTCGACCTTCTCGGCGTTCTCGGAGAAGAGGGCGAAGTTGATCCCCTCCCCGTCCCAGGTCGCCCCGAGAGGGTAAGGCTCTCCAGGCCAGACGACGCTCTTCTGCTTACTCAAAGGAGCAACTCCTCGATGGGTGGGTCCTTTCTTTTAGGCTTCAGCAAAGAATCAAAGACCTGAGGCCTTCTTCAATACTATGGCCGCGAGCGGGGGCAGGGTCAGCGAGAGCGAGTACGGCAGCCCATGCGCCGGGACCTCCCCGGCTACGACGCTCCCGGCGTTATTTACACCGCTGCCTCCGTAGCGGGGGTCGTCGGTGTTGAGCGCCTCGGCGTAGCGGCCGCCCTCGGGCACCCCGATACGGTAGTCGTGCCGGACGACCGGCGTGAAGTTACACACGAAGACCGCGAGGTCCCCGGCCTCTGTGCCGCGGCGCAGAAAGGATACCACGCTGTTCTCGCGGTCCCCGCCTTCGATCCACCCGAACCCCGCGGGCTCGAAGTCCACCTCGTAGAGAGCGGGGGTAGCTTTGTAGAGAGCGTTGAGGTCTTTTATCAGGGTCTGGACGCCCCTGTGCATAGGACCCTCGAGCAGGTGCCAGTCGAGAGACGTATCGTGGTTCCACTCCCTGCTCTGCGCGAACTCGCCTCCCATGAACAGGAGCTGCTTGCCTGGATGGGCGTACATGAAGCCGTAGTAGGCGCGGAGGTTGGCGAACCTCTGCCACTCGTCTCCGGGCATCTTGTTTATGAGCGAGCCTTTGCCGTGCACCACCTCGTCGTGGGAGAGCGGCAGGACGAAGTTCTCGCTGAAGGCGTAGATCAGGGAGAACGTGATCTCGTCGTGGTGGTGCTTGCGGTGGATGGGATCCTGCGAGATGTACTGCAGGCTGTCATGCATCCAGCCCATGTTCCACTTGTAGCCGAAACCCAGGCCACCCATCGAGACGGGGCGGCTGACCATCGGCCAGGCTGTTGACTCCTCCGCGACGGTAGTGGCGCCGGAGTGCCGCCCGAAGACCAGCTCGTTCGTGCGCTGGAGGAAGCTTACGGCCTCGAGGTTCTCGTTGCCGCCGTGCACGTTCGGGACCCACTCGCCGGGCTCGCGCGAGTAGTCCAGGTAGAGCATCGAGGCTACGGCGTCGACCCTCAACCCGTCTACGTGGTACTCGGAGAGCCAGAAGAGGGCGTTGGAGATGAGGTAGTTGCGCACCTCGTTGCGCCCGTAATTGAAGACGAGCGTTCCCCAGTCAGGGTGCCTGCCCTGGCGGGGGTCGGCGTGCTCGTAGAGGTGGGTGCCGTCGAAGAGAGCCAGGCCGTGGGGATCTTCCGGGAAGTGCGCCGGGACCCAGTCGATCACCACGCCTACCCCGGCCCTGTGGAACGCGTCGATCAGGTGCTTGAAGTCGTCGGGCGTGCCGACCCTGCTCGTCGGGGCGAAGAGACCCAGTGGCTGGTAGCCCCAGGAGCCGTCGAACGGGTGCTCGGTCGGCGGCAGGAACTCGACGTGGGTGTAGCCCATCTCGACGACGTAGGAGACCAGCTCGTCGGCGAGCTGGCGGTAGGTGTAGTAGGAGCCGTCGGGGTTCCTTCTCCAGGAACCGAGGTGAACCTCGTAGACAGCCATGGGGGCGTCGAGCGCGTTCCTGCGGTCCCTGCCCTCCATCCAGGCCGAGTCGCCCCACTCGTAGCGCGAGGGATCGTGGACGACGGAGGCGGTGCCGGGGAGCCTCTCGGCCTGGAAGCCGAAGGGGTCGGCCTTCAGGGGCAGGAGGTCGCCTTTGGGGCCTATGATCTCGTACTTGTATAGATCGCCCTCGCCGACCCCCGGGATGAAGATCTCCCACACCCCAATCCCCGGGTGCTTTCGCATAGCGTGCCGCCGTCCATCCCACAGGTTGAACTCCCCGATCACCGAGACGCGCCGGGCGTTCGGCGCCCAGACGGCGAAGCTCGCGCCGGCGACGCCTTCGAGCTCCATCGGGTGCGCTCCGAGCTTCTCGTAGAGCCCGAGATGGCTGCCCTCGCCGAAGAGGTAGAGGTCCTGCTCACCGATAACCGGGGGGAACCGGTAAGGGTCCTCGATCTCAGCTTCTCCGTCTCCCTCCCACGCGACCCTGAGCCGGTATGGCACCATCCGCGCGACAGGGCCGGCGAAGATCCCGTCCGGGTGCACAGGATCTAGCGCGCCCAGGACATCTCCACTATCGGAGACGACCTCCACTGCGCTCGCCCCCGGCAGAAAGGCCCGCACCACGAAGCCGTCCTGCGAACGGTGCATCCCGAGGAAGGAGAAAGGGTCGGGGTGGTCGCCGGCCGCGACGGAGAGGATTGCGTCTTCGTACCTCAAGACTCCTCCTCCCAGACCGGTTCTCCGAGGAGATCCAGGATGCCCCCGATGGGGATACCGACCCAGTCCGGGCGGTTGTCCAGCTCGTAGCGGATCTCGTAGAGGGCCTTCTCGAGGGTGAAGAGCTCGACGAGCGTCCTGGCGTGCTCCTCGTCGGGGTAGGAAGCGGCCCCGCGCGCGCCCTCTGCGTATCCTTCGAGGAAAGCCTCCCGCGCGCGCTCCTGCCAGAGACGGACCCAAGGCTCGAGGCTCTCGAGCTGCTCCGCGCGCTCGGCGCCGAGGTTCATCACGGCCGACCGGGCGGCGTAGTCGAAAGAGCGGAGCATCCCTGCCACATCCCGCAGAGGAGAGTGTTTCCTGCGCCTCTCGGCGAGAGGCCGGGCCGGCTCCCCTTCGAAGTCGATGATCTGGAAGTCGTTGCCCACCACGAGCACCTGTCCGAGGTGGTAATCACCGTGATGCCGGGTCTTTACGACGCCGAAGCCTCCTCTTGAGACGTCCTTTACGCGCCTCGTCAACTCCCCGCGCAGTTCCAGGAGCCTGTACGCGTCCGGGACCACCTCCTCCGGCAGCCCGTCCCGGCGACGTTTGAGCATGTCGAACGTACGCCTGAGCTCCGCGAGTATTGCCTCGGCCCAGCCGGCCACCTCCTCGGGCGTCGCAGGCTCCGGGGCGAAGGACGGGTCGTCGGTCGGCGCGGCGAAGGCCGCGTGCAGCTCGCCGGTTCGCAACCCTAGAGTACGCATGAGGCTCGCGAAGAAGGCGTCTTCGGCGCTCCGCTCCGCCTCGGCGCCCTCCTCGCCCTCGAGGCTCCACGAGGTCACCAGGCGGTCCTCCAGGTAGCGGCCCAGGTAGTCGAGGACGTAGGACCAGCCGTCGCCCTGGCTCTCCACGAAGCCCTGCAAGAGGCCGAGGGTAGTCGTCTCGCCGTCGGGCCCTTGGTACTCGACGGCTCCGGCGAGCGGCGGCGTGTTCTCGAAGCGGACCTCCTCGGTCAGGTAGCGCCCGATCTCCAGGTCGGGGTTCGTACCCTTCTGGAGGCGCCGGTACGCTTTCAGTATGAGCCTCTCGCCGAGGATAACCGAGCTGTTAGTCTGCTCCACCTCGGCGCGACGTACACCAAGCTCGGAGAGCGGCCCCTCGCCGGCCAGCTCCCCGAAGACTTCGGTCGCGGAGAAGTGGACCTTTCCATCCCCGAGGCCGAAATCCCGGTTCTTCCCCATCGCCTCCACCACGTTGCGGCAGAAGCTCTCGTCGGCCATGGCGTCCAGGAGGAGTCCCATCCTGGCGCGGCGCCTGAGCTTGGCCAGGGCGTGGGGCATGAGCGCCCAGACGCCGTCCTCATCGGCGCCTTCCTCCCAGGCCGCCGCGAGCGGGAGGAAATAAAGTTGCGGCCCCTCACTTTCGTCCACATACACCCGGAGCAGGGTAAGTAGGCCGTAGTTGTCGAACTCGCCCTGCGTCGCGACCTCGACGCGCTCGATCTCACCCCCCTTCGCCGCGAACCACCGGCGGGTGCCGAGGAAGTTCGGCAGCGCTTCCCTCTCGAGCTGTGCGAGCTGGCGGCTCGGGAGGCGTAGAGGAGCCCTGTAGACCCTGCGGGCCGTCTCCCGCCCGGCGGGTAGAACCAGGACGGGCGGCTCGGCGTACCGCGGGCTTTCCTGGTGCCAGCTCGGGGCCGCAGCCTCCGTCGCAAGACGGAACCAGTAGAAGCTATACCCCGGCAGCGTGAGGAAGTACGGCAGATCTCCCAGAGGAGGGAAGCTGCTGTTGCCGAGCAGCTCGACCGGGACCCGGCCCCTGAAGCGCGCGAGGTCCAGCTCCACAGGCTGGGCAGAGCGGCTGAGGTTCGCCACGCACAGGATGGACTCGTCGTCGTATTCCCTCAGGTAGGCGAGGACCTTCCTGTTGCCGGGGTGCAGGAACTCCAGAGTTCCCCGTCCGAAGGCTTTGTGCGCCTTGCGAACCGAGATGATCCGCTTCATCCAGTTCAGCAGCGAGCCCGCGCTGCGGCTCTGGGCCTCGGCGTTCACCGACTCGTAGCCGTAGACCGGGTCCATGATGGGTGGCAGGTACAGGCGGGCCGGCTCGGCTCGCGAGAAGCCGGCGTTCCTATCACTCGTCCACTGCATGGGCGTCCTCACGGCGTCCCTGTCGCCGAGGAAGATGTTGTCGCCCATCCCGATCTCGTCCCCGTAGTAGATGATGGGGGTGCCAGGCATGCTCATGAGCAAGCTGTTCAGTAGCTCTATGCGGGGCCTGTCGTTCTCCATCATGGGGGCGAGCCGGCGCCGGATGCCGACGTTCACGCGCATCCGCGGGTCTGTGGCGTAGGTCTGGTACATGTAGTCGCGCTCTTTGTCGGTGACCATCTCCAGGGTGAGCTCGTCGTGATTCCTCAAGAATATGGCCCACTGGCAGCTCTCGGGGATCTCGGGCGTCTGGTGCATGATCTCCACTATCGGGTGCCTGTCTTCCTGCGCGAGCGCCATGTAGATGCGGGGCATGAGCGGGAAGTGGAAGGCCATGTGGCACTCGTCCCCCTCCCCGAAGTAAGGCAGGACGTCCTCGGGCCACTGGTTGGCCTCGGCGAGGAAGAGTCTGTTCTGGTAGCGAGCGTCCATCTCGGCCCGCATCCTCTTGAGGACCTCGTGCGTCTCGGGGAGGTTCTCGTTGTCCGTGCCTTCGCGCTCGATGAGGTAAGGGATCGCGTCCAGCCTCAGGCCGTCCACGCCCGCATCGAGCCAGAAGCGCATCACGCCCATAATCGCCTTGAAGACCTGCGGATTGTCGTGGTTGAGGTCTGGCTGGTGGGAGAAGAAGCGGTGCCAGTAGTACTGCTCGGCCACCTCGTCCCAGGTCCAGTTGGAACGCTCTGTGTCGGTGAAGATGACGCGGGTGCCTTCGTATCTGTCCGGGGTGTCGCTCCAGACGTAGAAGTTGCGCTTCGCGGAGCCCTTGGGCGCCTTCCTGGCCCGCTGGAACCACGGGTGCGCGTCAGAGGTGTGGTTGATGACCAGCTCGGTTATGACCTTCAGGCCCAGTTCGTGCGCACGGCGGACGAAGGCCCTGAAGTCCCGCCTGGTGCCGTAGTCGGCGTGGACGTTCTTGTACTCGGAGATGTCGTAGCCGTCGTCGCGCATCGGCGAGGGGTAGAACGGCATCACCCAGATCGCCGTGACCCCAAGGTCTTTTATGTAGTCAAGCCGCTGCGTGAGGCCCTTGAAGTCTCCTATGCCGTCGTTGCTCGAATCGAAGAAAGCCTTCACGTGGAGATGGTAGATGATGGCGTCCTTGTACCAGAGAGGGTCCTCCGGATCCTCCTCGAAACCCCTCGCTCCTCTGGATGAGACCTCTGTCATCGCACACCCGCCTTCCTGAGGCGGAAGATCTCCGCCGGGTTGCTCTCCGGGTCGAGCCGAACCCAGAACCAGCTACCCGTGGCGGGCATCTCCCGCTGCGTTATTAGCTCCTCGACTACGTAACCCTCGGTCTCCCCGATCCCGAACTCCCACAGAGGGAACTGCACGTGCGTGTCGTGAGCCACGTCCGGATCGAGGTTCACCGCAACGAAGACGTTATTGTCCTCGCTTCGTTTGCCGTAGAAGAGGATGTTATCGTTCGGGGCTTCGTAGAAGGAGAGGTTCTTCAGGTAGTGGAGCGCCGGGTTGTCGCGCCGGATCTCGTTCACCCTCCTTATGTAGTCCTTGATGTTCCCTGGCCTGTCCCAGTCCCAGACCTTGTACTCGTATACCTCCGAGTCCTGGTAGTACACGGTAGTGCCTGGCTCGCCCCTCGGAGTGTTCTCGCACAGCTCGAAGCCGCTGTAAATACCGTAGGTGCTCGACAATGTGGCGGCGAGCACGAACCGCGTCTGGAACGCGGGCCTCCCACCGAACTGGAGGATGTGTGGCAGGATGTCGTGGGTGTTGGGGAAGAAGTTGGGGCGCATGTACTCCCTGGGCCAGTCCTGCGTCAGTTCCGTCAGGTACTCGATGAGCTCCTGCTTGTTGTTGCGCCAGGTGAAGTAGGTGTAGGACTGGGTGAAGCCGAGCTTGGCCAGAGCCCTCATCACCTTCGGGCGGGTGAAGGCTTCGGAGAGGAAGATCACGTCAGGGCGCTCCTCCTGTACCTCCCGTATCGCCCACTCCCAGAAAGGGAAAGGTTTGGTGTGGGGATTGTCCACCCGGAAGATCCTGACTCCCTGCTCTACCCAGAACATGAGGACATCGAGCCACTCCCGCCACAGGTTCTCCCTGTCCTCCGAGTAGAAGTCCACGTTGACGATGTCCTGGTACTTCTTGGGCGGGTTCTCGGCGTACTTGATGCTCCCGTCGGGCCTGAACCTGAACCACTCGGGGTGCTCCATGATGTAAGGGTGGTCCGGCGAGCACTGGATAGCCAGGTCCAGCGCGACCTCCATCCCGTGCTCACGGGTAGCACGCAAGAAGCGCCGGAAGTCCTCCAGCGTCCCGAGACCGGGATGGACAGCCTTGTGCCCGCCCTCCTCGCTCCCGATGGCGTAGGGGCTGCCCGGATCCTCAGGACTAGCGACTAGGGCGTTGTTCCGGCCCTTGCGGTGGGTTCTGCCGATGGGGTGGATGGGAGTCAGATACACCACGTCGAAGCCCATCCCTGCTATCTCCGGCAGGCGCCGCCCTGCCTCCTCGAAGGTCGCGCTGCGGCCCGGCTCCGTCCCCTGCGAGCGGGGGAACATCTCGTACCACGCCCCGTAGCGCGCCCGCTCGCGGTCGACCACTATCTCCAGCGTCTTGCCGTATACGGTGGACGTCGAGCGGTCGGGGTGTTCCCTCATCAGGTCGCGGACCTCGTCGGAGCGCAACAGCGCGAGCCTGCCCTCGTAGCCGGCGGCGTCGAAACCCGCGAGCGTCTGCGCCAGGCGTTTATCCTGAGAGCGCGAGTAGGCGTCCTCGACGATCCGGCGTCCCTCGATGAGCTCCAGCTCAACGTTTTGCGCTGCGCCCACCTTCTTTCCGACTTCGGCCCGCCACGTCTCGAACTCGTCCATCCAGGCCTCGATGGTGTACTCGTAGCGGGTGTTCTTCCCGAGGTCGAAGCCGCCGGTCCAGCGATCGTTCTCGTAGAGGCGCATGGGCCTCTCGTACCACCCTCCGGCGCTCTGCTCCCTGTACCTCAACACCACAGCGAGGACGTCGTGGCCCTCCTTGAAGACGTCAGCCCAGACCTCGAAGCGGTCGCCGACCTCCCTCTTGACTGGGTAGCGGCCGCAGTCCAGCTCCGGATACACGTTCTCGATGATCACCGGCTCAAACGTTCCTCGCACCCCGCGTCCTTTCTACCAACGCCCCTCTCACAGCCGAATAAGATACTCTCATATCGCGGCGATTGAGACACAGGCGTGCGCCACTGGGCTGGACCCGAACCAACCGCAGCGAGCTCCCTGAGCAATTCCCCGTAAAGGCATCATCCACGTGATGGCACGCTTTCGCGGCGTCAGGCGTCATCGGAAGCGGCGAAAGAACTCTCGCACGTCGCCTACCAGCAGGTCTGGGGTTTCCATAGCCGCGAAGTGCCCGCCCCGGTCGAACTCCGACCAGTGCTCGATGGTTTGCTGAGGGTCCATCAAGCGCCGGATGATATTGCCCGCGCCGCCGAACACCGCCCAACCCTGCTTGGCCAGGGACGGTGCCACCCAGTCGCTGGAGTGCATTGCGTCGTAGATGAAGTGGGCCGCCGACGCGCCGGTGCCGGTGAACCAGTACACGCCGATGTTGGTGAGTAGCTGGTCGCGATCAACGGCTTCGTCGGGCAGTTCGGCCGCCGGATCGGTCCACTCCTTGAA
>JBJMIY010000168.1:0-3569 GCA_045806605.1 Rubrobacteraceae bacterium | reverse complement strand
CGCGAACACGCCCAGATGACCGCCTCCCAGCTCAAAGGAACGCCGAAGACCTTGCCGAACGGGGAAGAGGTCCTCGTGCCGGACCAAGAGGCCAACGAAGCCATCCTGGCGCAATTCCGCTACTAGGGAGCTCGGGAATGTCCGCGTCTTGGGGCGAAATCGCCCCCGAGCTGCGCGTGGTTCGGGCGCGGCGTTGTAACCTTGCGCCCGTAGCGTAAAGGGCCTTTGGAGGGGCGGGCGCGATTACAGCGGCTGTTATAATCGCGACAGGTTCCAGCGAGAGCGAGAGTGGTGGAATGGTAGACACGCTAGATTTAGGATCTAGTGCCTTCGGGCGTGCGGGTTCAAATCCCGCCTCTCGCACCTCGCTTGTTGTGCCGGTCGCGCGTCGGCGGAGATAGAACCAGGACTGTATGGCGGCTAACGTAACGAAGCTCGAGGACAACAAGGTTCGCCTCGACGTCGAGGTGCCCCCCGAGGCGGTCCGGGCGGGGGTGGAAGCCAAGGTGCGCGAGCTGGGTCGGCAGGTCAGGGTACCCGGCTTCAGGCCTGGCAAGGCGCCGAGGCGCGTGATCGAGAACCACCTTGGCCGCGACTACATCTACTACGAGGCTCTGCAGGAGCGGCTGCCAACCTGGTACTCGGAGGCGGTCGTCGAGACGGATCTGAGGCCCATAGACAGGCCCGAGATCCACTTCGACGAACCGTTGGACGAGGAAGTGGGCTTCAAGTTCTCGGCCACGGTGGCCGTCCGGCCCGAGGCATCGCTCGGCGAGTACAAGGGCGTCGAGGTGCCCAGACGCGAGGCCGAGGTGTCGGAAGAGCAGGTGGACGAGCAGCTCGAGCAGATGCGCGGACAGTTCGCGACGCTCGCGGCGGTCGAGGACAGGCCCGTGGGGGACGGCGACTTCGTGATCATAGACTTCCGCGGCGAGAGGATGACCACGGGCGAGCCGCTCGAGGGCGGCGAGGCCGAGGACTACTTGCTTGAGGTCGGCCGCGGCGAGCTTCTCCCTGAATTCGAAGAGAACCTCATCGGGATGAAGCCGGGAGAGCGCAAGCAGTTCGGGGTCACATTTCCCGCGGACTACGCAGAGGAGTCGCTCAGGAACCAGCCTGTCCTGTTCCACGTGCACGTCAAGGAGATAAAGACCCGTGATTTGCCGCCCCTCGACGACGAGTTCGCCAAGGAGGCTAGCGAGTTCGAGACGCTGGAGGAGCTGCGCACCGCGGTACGTGAGCAGCTGGAGGAGGCCGCCGAGCGGCGCGCCGAAGGCGAGTTCCGTACCCGCGTGCTCGACGCCGTAGCCGAGAATGTGGACGTCGAGGTCCCCGGCTCCATGGTTGAGGAGAAAGTAGACGAGATGCTCGGGAGCTTCGAGCGCAGCCTGCAGGCCCAGGGCATGGAGCCAGGACAGTACTACCAGCTCGCCGGCACCTCCGCCGAGGACGTCAAGGAGCGAGTGCGGCCAGACGCCGCCGACAGCGTTAGGAAGGAGCTCGCGCTCGATGCGGTCGTCGCCGCCGAGGGCATAGAGGCCGACGAGCACGAGGTTATGCACCAGATCGAGCACCTCGCCGAGGACTCGGACAGGGACCCTCAAGAGATCGTCGAGGTCATGCGCAAGAACGGCTCGTACGCGCTCTTGCAGGAGGAGATCTCACGCTCGCAGGCCCTCGACTTCCTGGTAGAGAACGCCGTGGCCGTTCCGATGGACGAGGACGAGGTCGGCGCTACGCAGATAAAGAACGACGAAAGAGAGGAAGAGCAATGAACTACGACCCGCAAGCGGTCATTCCCTACGTTATAGAGCAGAGCCCGCGTGGCGAGCGGGCGATGGACATCTACTCCCGGCTCCTGAAGGACAGGATCATCTTCCTCGGAACGCCGGTGGACGACCAGGTGGCGAACGCCATCATGGCACAGCTTTTGCACCTCGAGAGCGAGGACCCGGAGCAGGACATAAACCTGTACATCAACTCGCCCGGTGGCAGTGTCTCAGCGGGGCTGGCGATCTACGACACCATACAGTTCGTCAAGCCCGACATCGTCACGACCGCGCTCGGTATGGCCGCCTCGATGGGGGCTTTCCTGCTCGCGGCGGGGGCCAAGGGCAAGAGGAACGCGCTGCCCAACACGCGGATACTGCTGCACCAGCCGAGCGTCGGCGGTCTCGCGGGGCAGGCTTCTGACGTGGAGATCCACGCCAAAGAGCTAATCATGACCAAGAGGCGCCTGAACGAGATCCTCGCCCAGAACACTGGGCAGCCCTACGAGCGGATCGAGCGCGACACAGACAGGGACTACATAATGGGTCCGGATGAGGCCATCGAGTACGGTGTCATCGACAACATAATAGCCAATCACTAGGGGATATTAGGGGCGATGAATCGGGGAGGGAAATAGGCGCATGAGGGATCCGTCGGATCAGCTGCAGTGCTCTTTCTGCGGGAAGAGCCAGCGCCAGGTCAGGAAGCTCATAGCAGGCCCTGGCGTCTACATCTGCGACGAGTGCATCGAGCTCTGCAACGAGATCATAGACGAGGAGTTCTCGGGACCCGAGCTCCTCAAGGACGACGACCTCCCCAAACCCCGTGAGATCAACCGTATCCTCAACGAGTACGTCATTGGACAGGACGAGGCGAAGAGGATCCTCGCCGTCGCCGTCTACAACCACTACAAGCGGATCTCTATGGGCGCCGAGGCCACGGACGGCACGGAGCTCCAGAAATCCAACATATTGCTCATCGGTCCGACCGGGAGTGGAAAGACCCTCCTGGCTCAGACGCTCGCCAAGATCCTCAACGTCCCCTTCGCCATAGCCGACGCCACGGCCTTGACGGAAGCGGGATACGTCGGTGAGGACGTGGAGAATATCCTCCTCAAGCTGATACAGGCCGCCGACTTCGACGTGAAGAAGGCTGAGACGGGGATCATCTACATCGACGAGATCGACAAGATCGCGCGCAAGAGCGACAACCCCTCGATAACGCGCGACGTCTCCGGCGAGGGCGTCCAGCAGGCTCTCTTGAAGATCCTCGAGGGTACGGTCGCGAGCGTCCCGCCGCAGGGCGGGCGCAAGCACCCGCACCAGGACTTCCTGCAGATAGACACCAAGAACCTCCTGTTCGTCTGCGGTGGAGCTTTCGGCGGGCTGGAGGACAACATCCGCCAGCGCATCGGCAAGAAGAGCATCGGTTTCGGGAGCGACCTCGACTCGCGCCTCAAAGAGGAGTCCGACGTCATCTTGCAGCACGTGCAGCCCGAGGACCTCCTGAGGTACGGGCTTATCCCCGAGTTCGTGGGACGGCTGCCGGTGATCTCGACCCTCCGGAGCCTCGAGCAGGAGGACCTGGTGCGCATCCTCACCGAGCCGAAGAACGCCCTGGTGCGCCAGTACCGGCGGCTGTTCGAGCTCGACGGCGTGGACCTCGAGTTCACCGACGACGCGCTCGAGTCGATCGCCGACCAGGCCATCCTCCGCGGCACCGGCGCCCGTGGCCTGCGGGCGATCCTGGAGGAGGTCCTGCAGTCGGTGATGCACGAGGTGCCCAGCCGCGAGGACGTC
>JBJMIY010000167.1:0-6482 GCA_045806605.1 Rubrobacteraceae bacterium | reverse complement strand
GATCGGCTCGATCTTCGCGCAGAAGGAAGGTGTAGGAGGATGATAAGGATCTCGGTTCAGGTGAGAAGCGGCGCCGCGCGTTTCAGGGTAATGGTGCAGGCCGAGAGTATCGAGCGGGCCCTGGAGATTGTGGGTATGCAGAACCCGGACAAGGATTGCGAGGTAGCGTTTCCCATAGATCCCGAGACCTTACTCGTGGAGGACTACGCCAGGCCTGTAGAGCAGCTTGCGGCGTAGAGCACCAGGCCATGAGTTATTGGGAGGGCCGTACGGCCCTCCCTTCTCTGCCTGCTACCTCTCCCTGACGTAGGTGCCCGGGGCGTCCTCTATTGGCGGGTACTGCACGCTGCCGACGCCCGGCGGGTCCACCTTCTCGCCAGAGCGTGGCTCGAGCCAGTTGGTCCAGTCCTCCCACCAGGAGCCCTCGTACTCGGTGGCGTTCTGCAGCCACTCCTCGGCTGTCTTCGCTTCTCCGGCGTCGCCGCCCTCGTTTACCCAGTGTCTGCCCTTGCCGCTGGAGGGCGGGTTGATCATGCCCGCTATGTGACCGCTGTTGGCGAGGGCGAAGCGGGTCGTCGCGTTGGTGAGCTGCCCGATCCTCCACGCCGAGTACCAGGGCACTATATGGTCCCTCTGGGCGCCGACGGCGTAGACCTCACCCTCTATCTTGCCGAGGTCTATAGGCCTGCCCTTGATCTCGACCTTACCCGGCTCTATGAGGTTGTTCTCGAGGTAGGTGTTGCGCATGTAGAAGCTGTGGGCGTCTCGCGCCATGCGCGTGCCGTCCGCGTTCCAGTAGAGGAGGTCGAAGGCGGGAGGCTTCTGGCCGAGGAGGTAGTTGTTGATGACGCTAGCCCAGATCAGCTCGCTCGAGCGCAGGAGGTTGAACATGTTGGCCATCTTGCGGTTGTCAAGGTAGCCGCGCTCCATCATGGACTGCTCCATGAACTCGACCTGCGGCTCGTCTATGAACACCGCCGTGTCCCCGACGTCGGCGAAGTCCTGCAGCGCGACCATGAAGGTCGAGGCGTTGAACGGGCTCTCGTCCCCGCCGGCCGCGAGCCAGGCCTCCGTGACCGCGAGCAGCGTACCGCCGACGCAGTAACCGACCGGGTTTACCTTCTCAGACCCCGTTATCTGCCTGATCACCTCGGCGGCGGCGAGCGGACCATCCGTCATGTAGTCCTCGAACCTGGTGTCGCTCATCGAGGCGTCCGGGTTCTTCCAGGAGACCATCAAGACCTGGAAGCCCTGTTCCACAAGGTAGCGGACCATGCTCTTCTCGGCCGTGAGGTCCAGGATGTAGTACCTGTTGATCCAGGGCGGGAAGAAGACTATGGGCGTCTCGTAGACCTGCTCTGTCGTGGGCTCGTACTGGATGAGCTCGATGAGATCGTTCTTATACACGACCTTGCCTGGCGTCACGGCGATGTTCTCGCCGAGCTCGAAGGCCGTCGTATCGGTCATGCTGAGGCGTCCCTCTTTGAGGTCGGCGAGCAGGTTCCGCGTCCCCTCGGCGAGGCTCGTCCCCCCCGTCTCTGCGATGCGCCTCAGGGCCGCGGGGTTCGTTAGCAAGAAGTTGACCGGCGCCATCGCGTCTACGAACTGCTTGAGGTGGAACTTGAGGCGCCGCTGCTCCTCGGTGTCCTGTCCGTCTGTCTTCTCGGCCTCGTTCAGCAGGTATTCGGAGGCGAGCAGGTACGACTCCTTGAGCGTCTGGTAGAAAGGATTGCTGTCCCACTCGGGCTCGGCGAAGCGCTTGTCCGGTCTGTTCTCCTCTTCGTTCTCTTTCTGAGGCAGACCCCAGAAGCGGGCAGTCGCGTCGCTCCACACCTCCATCGTGGTCTCGAAGAAGCGCCGGTTGTACTCGGCGGCCCGCTGCGCGGCGGCCGCAGGGTCGCTCATCTCGCGCGCCCACAGCGTCTGCAGCGCGCGCGTGATCTCCACCCAGTTGATCGGCAGCACGTTCTGCAAGGGGTTGGCGTTCCACAGCTGCTCCACGACCTGGAGCATGGGATCGTTCCTTATAGCTCCCTCCGGCAGAGACTCAGCTTCCTCACCGGTATTGATGCCAGCCGGCACGATCCAGGGGACGCTGACCCCGGGCGGCGCCATCACCTCGCCCATGTTGCTCTTGAGCCACTGTGTCCACACGTCGAAGGGCGCCAGCGGCGCGGCCGGCGCGGCCGCCTCGCCTCTCTCGCCGTCGTTGCCAACTCCGCCTTCGCCCATGGGTCCTCCTCCATGATCTCGGATACTCGGTTCACCTCTTGTTTCTTTACCCGTTTCGCCGGGTTTCGTAGCATAGCCCGTTATAGGTCAGGACGCCCTGGCCCTCGCTTCCTCGACCAGACGGCGCACCGCCCTCCGGAGCGGCTCCCCGATACCCTTCGCCGGAGCGTCATGTCCCCCATCCCTCCTCCGTGACCTGCGCGGCTTGAGGAAGGTGACGACCTCCCTGTTGACGTCGGCGTACCGCTCGATAAAGACCAGGTGCCCGGCATCGTCGAGGACGCGCAGCCTGGAGCCGGGGATCGCCTCGGCAAGCGCTACGGCGTTGGCCGCCGGCACGTACCTGTCCTCCGAGCCGTGGATCACGAGCGTCGGGGAGGTTATGCGCCCCACGTCGCGCGAGACGTCGAATCTGGCGCCGGCCCTCACCTGCTCGTAGTAGGTAGACAGGGAAGGCGAATCCGCCAGGCGCCAGCGCACTATCTGCTCGAACTCTTCCGAGCGTTCGGCGCGATACGCGTCCGACGTGGCCGCCTCGAGACCCTGCCTGACCGCCTTTTCAGAGTTGAGGGAGGGAAGCCCGATCATGTCGGCCAGCGCCCAGGGCGACATGGTCTCGGGACCCCCACGACCGTAGCTCGTGCATACCAGCACCAGCCGGTCTACGAGGTCGGGCCTCTCCAGCGCCAGCTCCTGAGCCACGAAGCCGCCCAGAGAGGTGCCGAGGACATGGGCCTTCTTTACGCGCAAGTGCTCGAGTAGCGTCACCACGTCGGAGACGAGGTCGGCGACCCCACCTCTCAAGTCCCGCTCCCCCCTGACGTCGAAGACGATGGTCTTGAAGTGGCGCGAGAAGGCAGGGACCTGCCTGAACCACGCCCAGCGCCCGAAGCCCAGCCCCCCGATCAAGAGCAGGGGAGGTCCTTCTCCGTGGACGTCGTAGTCTATGCTCGTGTTATCGGTGATCATCACCGGCACGTCACTACCTCCCGAAGCTACTCCGCTACCCTCCGGGAGAGCAGCCTCTTCGCCCTCTCGGCATTCTCGCGGCTCTCGTCCCGCATCCGGCGAAAGAACTCGGCGAGCTCCTCATCACTGGACGTTGCCGCACGCCTGGCGAGCGCCTCGTACCTGTCCGCGTTCTTCAACGCTATCGTGTAATGCGCATCTTTCATGTCCGTTGACCTCCCGGTCGTCGCAGGTCGCCTGACCGACGGAGGGCCGAGACTGATGTCTCGGCCCTCCGAGTCCGGTTAATGGCTGGCGCCCCTAACCGCGCACCAGGTGCCTCTTGCGTACCGGGGGCTTGCGCCGCGCGCGTACCTTCTCGCCGGCCTCGGCCGTGGCCCCCGCCGATATGCGCTTGAAGATGCCCTTCATCGGTCACCAACCTCCTTCTCGAGTCAACAGGTGAGCCTTCAAGGCTACAACTGGATTATATGCGATGTGCATATAGAGTAAAGGAGTATTTATATACGACGTGTGAATAATTTCTCTCGTTGGCGGCTACACACGGGGTTGGGGCTCTGCTCCATAGCGCTGACGCTTGAGAGCGAACCGAGATCCTCATCCATGCTTTCCGAGCATGTCCAGTTTCCCGCTCCAGGCATGGTCTCACGCTACACGGCGGGAGTCACGGGCTGTCGGATTGACCGCGGCGGTGGGAGAACCTATGCTTGCCTCATCGGGGCAGTGCTGGAGAACGGAGGGGCAAGATGACGGTCACGCCCGAGGGGACCCGCCAGGGAACGCGGCCTGTGGACTTCGTGAACGTGGGGAGCCTCCTCTCCGAGGAAGAAAGTGGGGTGCGGGACCGCGTGCGCGCTTTCGTGGACGAGCACGTCGTCCCCGTGGCCGCAGGTTACTGGGACCGGGCGGAGTTCCCTTTCGAGCTGTTGCCGGGTTTAGGGGAGCTCGGGATCATGGGCGGGACCATTGGGAAGGAGTATGGCTGCGCGGGGTGGAACAACGTCGCCTACGGGCTGGCGATAGCCGAGCTGGCGCGCGGGTCGGGGTCTCTATCCACCTTCCTGCACGTCCAGAGCGGGCTGGCGATGACGGCGATCCACGAGCTCGGCTCAGAGGAGCAAAAACAGAGGTGGCTCCCGCCGATGGCCCGCTGCGAGAAGGTCGGTTGCTTCGGCCTCACAGAGCCCGAGGCCGGCTCGGACCCTGGTTCCCTCGCCACTACGGTGGTAGCCAGGGACGGCGGCTACGTTCTGGACGGCGAGAAGAAGTGGATCGGCAACGCCTCCTTCGCGGACGTTGCCGTGATCTGGGCCCGCACCGAAGACGGGAAGATAGCAGGTTTCCTCGTCGAGGGCGACAACCCCGGCTACCGCGCCGAGGTACTCCCCCGCAAGGGCTCCCAGCGCGCCGCGTGGCAGACGCACATAGAGCTCAAAGATTGCCGCATCCCGGAGGAGAACCACCTGCCGCAGGCGGAGGGCCTCGGCTCCACGCTCTCGGTTCTGACGCACTCGCGCTACGGGGTCGGCTGGGACGGCCTCGGCCAGGCCACGGATTGCTACGAGACGGCCCTGGCGTACGCCGGAGAGAGGGTGCAGTTCGACCAGCCCATAGCCGCCTTCCAGCTCGTCCAGCAGAAGCTCGTCATGATGCTGAACGAGATCTCCCTTAGCCAGCTACTCTCCGTCCACGTCGGACGCCTCAAGGACGCCGGCCAGCTCGATGCGCCGACCGTCTCGATGTTCAAGATGAACAACGTAGCCAAGGCGCGCCAGATCGCCGCCACGGCGCGCGACGTGCTCGGGGGCAATGGCGTCCTCCTCGACTACCGAGTGATGGAGCACATGGCCGACATCGAGGGTGTCTACTCCTACGAGGGGACCAACGACGTGAACACCCTGATAGTCGGCCAGGCCATAACCGGCCACCGCGCCTTCGCCCCCCGCCCGCCGAAGAGCGGCGGCAAGGCCCAACGCGCCGAAGAGAAGTCCCAATAAGCCATGGCAGAGACCCGAGACGAAGCCGACCGGGCGGAGCTGAGGATCACGGGCGAGGAAGCCCGGCACGTGGCAGACCTCCTCCGATACGTGATCAGCCTCAACACCACCGTCGGGCTCGTCTCCCCCACCCAGCGCCGCCTGGCGACCTCCACGTACAAGGCCGTCGAGCTCGCGGCCCTGATCCTGGAGGGCAAGACTTTCGACGAGGCCGTCGAAGAATCCGACAAGAAGTGGACCGGCTCCCTCGAAGAGGACCACCGCAGAGCCCTCGAGCTCCTGCAGCAGAACCGCGAAACCCTCAGAGAAGCTATGTCAAGCCGCCTTACCCCCGAACTGCTCTCAGAATATCTCGAAGTCCAGGAAACCCAGTTCCTGGAGATGATCAAGCCGAAAACCACGAAGGAGGGCGGGCCCGAAGCGCCAGATGGTTAAAACCTTAACAGGGAAGTCCAGCACCGGTGTTTGTCCCAGCCCAGACCGCGGTACAATGATTTTATGTGCAGAACGCACATAGCGAAGAAGGATCGAGGTCGGCGTGACGATTAGCGGGGATCTGACGTTGAGGGATGGGGCGAGCGTTCCGGTACGCGAGATCCGGGCTGAGGACGCCGGGGCTTTGCGGCGGCTCGTGGACCGGTCGAGCGAGCGTTCGATAGAGCTGCGATTCTTCGGCCCCATGAAGGAACTCTCCGAGGAAAGGGCCCGCAGCTTCGCCGAGGTCGATGGCGTCGACCGCTTTGCGCTGGTGGCGCTGGACCCTGAGGACGAGGGTGAGATCGTAGCGGTGGTGCGCTACGAGCGCGAGGCTGGCACAGACGGGGCCGAGTACGCGGCGCTGGTAGAGGACAGGTTCCAGGGGAGGGGGCTGGGGATCGGGCTGACGCGGCAGCTGATAGAGGCCGCCCGCGAGAGGGGCATCAGGCGCCTGCACGCGCTGGTCATGCGCGAGAACCGCGTGATGCTCGGCCTGCTGCGCAGCCTGGAGCTTCCCGAGCGGCAACGCTGGGAGAACGGCCTCGAGCACATCGAGATAGACCTTCGGCCGGAAGCTGCCTGAAAGGCAGCTTCCGAGCACGCTCCGGCTAAAGCCTCCGCTTCTCAGCACGCCCTCTTCGAGGGCTTGTCAGCTAGCGCACTTCGTCGCTCCGCAGCGCTAGACAGAGCTCCTGCCACAAAGCCGTCACGTAATACGTGACCGGGTGTGAGCCCAACGGCAGAGAGAAAGCTAAAATGCTGAGAAGTCGCCCGGAGGGCGAAGTGCTGACAAGCCGACCGAAGAGA
>JBJMIY010000166.1:0-3000 GCA_045806605.1 Rubrobacteraceae bacterium | reverse complement strand
CAGCGCGAGCTGGCCGATCCTGGGCTCCCCCTCGGCGGGCGCTGCTGCTTCGACGTCCAGCCCCTCGACTGAGAGGACGGCAAGGTCGGACGAGGGGTCCCTGCCGACGAATTGGGCCGGGAGCGTGCGCCCGTCGGCCGTGACTATCGAGAGGTCCTCCTCGCGCTCCAGCACGTGGCTTGCGGTGAGCACCGCGTTCCGGGCGTAGACCACGCCGCTCGCCGGGCGGCGCCTGCGGCCGTTCACCCGCACTACCGACTCGCTGACTTTCTCGACCGCGTCGGCCATCCCGTCCGACAGCGCGGCGAGCAGGTCCGAACTATCCTTCACGTTCTCCATGACTTCTCCTCTATGGGGTTTCGCTTTTGTGGTTACTGTATCCTCAGGAGGAGAGCCGGGCATCGCCCGTTTGGCTAGTTTTTGCCCGGAAGAACGGTTAGTTTCCCTGAGCGCTTTTTCTCAGAGATTCGTCTCGAGTCGGCGTGGTGCGCCAGGCGATGCAACCCGAGCACGCCTTGCTGTAGCCGCGCCCCGACAGCATGGACTCGAAGGTCCAGCAATCAGAGTAGCTTCCGTCGTGGTTGTTTGCTGGCGGCGTGCCTCAATCGCGCTACCTACTCCCCGTAAAGGCCTGGATCTCCTCCGCCGTCGGGCGCGTTTCCAGGTTCATGGACGTATTCCTCCCCGATCGCTTCTCTCAAAAATGATGCCACCAGCGAGCGTCCGGTGCATCTACAGACTTGCCCGTCTACCAGGGTATCGGACGCCGGTCGCGGAAGAAGCCGCCGGTGGGACCGTTGTTCGAGAGGGTAGCTGCCCAGACGGCCCCTTCGGCGCCCTCCTCGACCGGGCGCGGGGCGCGAAAGCCGCCCATGTCGGTCTGGACCCAGCCGGGCTCGACGGAGTTGACGAGGATGCCGCTCCCGCGCAGCTCGGAGGCCAGGATGCGGGTGAGGGCGTTGAGGCCCGTCTTGGAGACGCGGTATCCGGGCGAGCCGCCGCCCATGTCCTCGAGCGCCGCCAAGCCGGTGGAGATGTTGACGATCCTGCCGTACCCGTGGCGCCGCATGAGCGGGATTGCCACCTCGCAGAGACGCCACGCGCCGAGCAGGTTCGCCTCCAGCGCCTCGCGCACGCGGTCCAGGTCGGCGTCCACGCCGCGCTGGCCGTCGTCGTTGGAGATCGCGGCGTTGTTCACAAGGATCTCGAGCCTGCCGAACTCCTCCTCGACGAAGGACGCGAGCCGGCCCACACTCCTCTCGTCGGAGACATCTAGCTGGTGGACCACCACGTTCCCGGAGAGCTCCGCCGCCGCCGCCCGGCCCTTCTCCTCGTCCCGGGAGCCCAGGATAGTCGTGATGTCCCTCTCGGCGAGCTGGCGCACGATCTCCAGCCCTATCCCCCTGTTACCCCCGCTCACCAGCGCGACGCTCCCGTTCTCCGCCATGCAACCTCCTGTGATCTCGCCAGGGACCAATGTTACACAAGGAGACGCGCGGCAGTGCGGCGTATACTCTCGCCGGGGCGGTGGGCGAGGGAGGGCTTTCGTTTGGACGACAATCCGGGTGGACGCGGGGCGGCGGACGCTGTCGAGTTTACGCTGGAGAGACCGTTCGCGAGCCTGCTTTCTACCACGCGCGACGTGCTCCTCTCGCCGCGGCGTTTTTTTGACGAGCTGGCCCCGGACGGACCGCTGTGGCCGCCCGTGCTTTACTTCTTGATCTGCTACCTGGCGACCACGCTCATCAGCCTCGTGGCGACCGCGGCTCTCTTCGCGGTGCCGGTGGTCTTCGTAGCGGCGGCCAACCCCTCAGAGCCGCGAGCCGCGACCTCGGAGCTTCTGTTCTACTTTCTCGTCTTCGTGCTCCTGTCCCTGGCTTTCTTTGTACTGGTAGGCGTGCTTTTCTTCGCGAGCGTACCCCTCCAGCACGCCTTCGTCATCCTCATCGCGGGGCGCGACCATCGGGGCTTGAGGGCTACCCTGCGCCTCTCGTGCTACGCCGTCGGAGCGCCGGTCGTCCTGGGCTGGATCCCCATCGTCGGCCTTCTGGCCGCGCTCTACTGCTTCTACCTCTACACGACCGCCCTCAGGCGAGTACATCGGATCTCGACCAGGAAGACCCTGGGAGCCATCCTGATCCCCCTGGCAATCCTCATTATCCTGGCGGTCTTCATCTACTTCCTCGCCTACAGGGCCGCGCAAGGCGAGGATTTAACATTCGGAATTCGGTGGTAGATCCCTGGAGCTTCGAAGCTTTCGGTCCAGGAGGGCACCGGAATCCTGTCAACGAACGTTTCCTCGCAGCCTGGCGAACGCAGCGTCGACGGCCTCCCGCGGGGACGACGCCGCGGTGACGTGCTCTCCGAGATCCCAGCTCATCAGCGCCACCACGGAACGCCCCACCTTGAGGGCCAGGCCTATCTCGGATAGCGTCCCGTACTCGCCGCCGACCGCGACTACCACGTCCCCCGAGCACACGACCGCCAGGTTCCTCGCGTGCCCGGTACCGGTGGGTATGGAGTAAGTGAGATACTCGTTTGCACTCTCACGGTCCTCGTCGGGCAGGATGCCGATGGCTACGCCGCCAGCCTCCGTAGCTCCCCGCGCGGCTGCCTCCATCACGCCGGAGCGACCGCCGCAGACAACGGTGCCGCCCCGCGCGGCGACGAGCCGGCCGACCTCCCTGGCCTTCTCGTAGAGCTCGCCGGAGGCTTCGCCTGAGCCCACCACAGACACGTACGGCGCACGGTTCACAGCGTCGGGTAGCGGTCCACCTGGCCGAGCAGGTAGCGCAAGAGGGAGACGGCGCCGTCCTTGCTCAAGGGCTCGTTCCAGTTGCCGCACTTGGGGGACTGGATGCAGGCGGGGCAGCCGCTCTCGCACGGGCAGCGGGTGATGACGCCAAGAGTGTCGCGGGCGAGGGACTCGAAGGCGTCGAAGCCGCGGCGCGAGATGCCAACGCCGCCCGGGTAGCCGTCGTAGACGAAGATCGTCGGCAG
>JBJMIY010000165.1:0-8990 GCA_045806605.1 Rubrobacteraceae bacterium | reverse complement strand
CTAGACGGGCGGGTTCTCGCAGCTCGGGTTGAGAAGAGACTGGACTTTCGGATTGTTTAGGTTGTCTTTGGTGACTATGGTCGAGCCGGTGTCCTCGCTCTGCACCTTGGCGCCTTCGCGGATTATCTTGACCGCGGCATTGGTGCCGTCGTAGCCCATCTTGAAGGGGTTCTGGACGATGAGGGCACTGATCACACCGTCTTCGACGCCCTGGACCTCCTCCGAGGATGCGTCCCAGCCGATAATGACTATGTCCCCGGCCTTGCCATCCTGGCGCACGGCCTCGGCAGCGCCGAGCACGCCGGGCTCGTTGGCGGCGAAGATCGCGTCCAGGTTGGGGTGGGCTGTCAGGATGTCCTCGGTGACTTGGAGGGCGACGTTCTGGTTGCTCTGGCTCGACTGCTCGGCGACGAGCTTGAGCTCGGGGTGCTGCTTGAGGCCCTTCTTGAAGCCCTCCTCGCGCTGCTCGTTGGTGAGGGTCCCCTGCTGGAAGGGTATGAACGCTACCTCCCCGCCCTGTTTGCCCAACTCCTTGGCCATCAGTTCGGGGACCTGCTCGGCGGCGACGACGTTGTCTGTGGCGAAGACAGGGACGTCGGGGGGCTGGGGCTCGGTGCCCGAGTCTATGTTCACCACGGTTATGCCCTGCTGTTTGGCCGACTGGGTCACTTTGGAGAGGACCTTGGCGTCGGTCGCGGCGTAGACCAGGCCGTCAACGCCCTGGGTGATGAAGTTCTGCAGCAGATTCACCTGCCCGCTGACGTCGGTCTCGGAGGTGACGCCGTCCCACTGGACGTCTACCTGGCCCGACGCCTTCTTGGCGGCGCACTCGGCTCCGAGGCGAACCTGCTCCCAGAAGTCGAAACCTATCGCCTTCGGCACCACCGCGAGCTGGACCGGGGCGTTCTCTCCCTCGCCACCGCCGCCTCCCTGGCTCCCGCCTCCGCCGCCGGAGTCCCTGACCTGCGCGCCGCAGGCCGCCAAGAGCACGGCGAGGGAGGCGGCCAGGAGCACCGCCAGAATTTGTTTACTACGCATCCGTTCCTCCTTTGTTCTTTACCTACTCCGACGCGGCGGCGAGCCGGCGGCGCCGGTACTGATCCCAGAACACCGCAAGCCAGATCACGACGCCGATAATGACCTGCTGGTAGAAGGTGTTCACGTCCAGAAGGACCGCGCCGTTGCGGATCAGGGCTATGAGGAAGGCCCCGATCAGGGTCCCCACCACAGTACCCTGGCCCCCGAAGAGGCTCGCCCCGCCGATGACAGCCGCGGCGATCACGTCGAGCTCGAGCCCGATGCCGAAGTTAGGTTGTCCCGAGTTGACCCGGGAGGCGGCTATCATGCCGGCGAAGCCCGCGAGAGCGCCGGAGATCACGTACACGCTCGTCAGGTAGCGCCGGATCGGGATCCCCGAGAGCCGGGCCGCCTCGAGGTTCGAGCCCATAGCGTAAGCGTAGCGCCCGAGCCGGGTGCGCGAGAGCACGATGTACCCGACGATGGCTACCAGCACGATCACGAGTATCGGTATTGGTATCGGCCCGATGACCCCCTGCCCGAGGAGCCTGAAGGAGGCAGGCGCCCCGAAGACGGACACCGCGTTGGTGACGATGAAGGTAAGTCCGCGGGCGACGGTGAGCATGCCCAGGGTCGCTATAAACGGGTTGAGGCCGGCGACGGAGACGAGGAGCCCGTTCACGAGCCCGCAGGTGGCCCCGACGAGAGTACCGCCGAGGATCGCTACCGGGACGGGGAGGCCGGCCTGGGCCATCATCATCACGCCCAGCACGCCCGCTAGCGCCGAGACCGAACCAACGGAGAGGTCTATCCCCGCCGTGATGATGACCAGCGTCATCCCGATGGCTATGACCGCCGTGACCGCGGTCTGGGAGCCGATGTTGAAGAGGTTGTCGGCCGAGAGGAAGACGGGCGAGGCGAACGAGAGGAAGACGAAGACTACTATCAGGGCGCCGGCTGCGGCGAGCTGGGAGATGAACTCCGAGAGCCTCTCGCGCAGGGCGGTCCCGCCGCGTTCTTCGGTTGCTGCTGACTCTGTCATGAGGTCTCCTCCATCCCGGCTGCGAGCGCCATCACCCGCTCCTCTGAGAACTCTTCGCGGGGTATCACCCCTGCTACTTCACCCTCGTGCATCACCAGGATACGATCGCACATGTTCAAGAGCTCCGGCAGATAGGACGAGATCATGACCGTCGCCCGCCCCTCCTTCGCCAGATCTTCGATGAGGCCGAACATCTCGGCCTTCGCCCCCACGTCTATGCCGCGGGCGGGCTCGTCGAAGAACAGCACCCTCGCCCTGGCCTCGAGCCACCTGGCGACGACCACCTTCTGCTGGTTGCCACCGGAGAGCACCTGCACCCTGCGCCGGATCGAGGGCGTCCTTATGTTCAGCTCGTCCCGGCGGCGCCGGGCGATCCGGCGCTCCTCCGCCAGGTTTATGAACCCGAAGCGGGTAGGCAGATGGGCCAGCGTGATGTTCTGGTCCACCCCGAGCTGGAGCGCCAGGCCCTCGCCCTTGCGGTCCTCGGTCAGGTAGCCGATGCCGGCCTCTATGGCGTTCTCAGGCCCCCCGATGTGCAGCTTTCGCCCGTCAAGCTCGATGGTCCCCGAGTCTATGCGGTCGGCCCCGAAGACCGCGCGGGCCAGCTCGGTGCGGCCTGCCCCGACGAGGCCGGCGAAGCCCAGAATCTCCCCGGAGCGGACCTCGAAGGAGCAGTCCTTGAGGACGTGGCCGCGGGTGATCCCTTCGGCGCGGAGCACCACGTCCCCGATCTCCACCTCCGTCTTGGGATAGAGATTCTCGATGTCGCGTCCCACCATCAGACGCACCAGCTTGTCTTCGTCCAGATCGTCGATCGGCAGGGTATCGACGATCTTGCCGTCGCGCATGACCGTCACCCGGTCGGCGATGCGGAAGATCTCGTCGAGCCTGTGCGAGATGTACAGGATCGCTATGCCGTGGGACTGGAGGTCCCGGATCACCTCGAAGAGGCCCTCGATCTCCTTCTCCGCGAGCGTGGCCGTCGGCTCGTCCATGATGACGACCTTCGCGTCTATGGCCAGCGCCTTGGCGATCTCGACCCGCTGCATCTCGGCGACCGTGAGGCCCATGACGACCCGGTCGGGGTCGGTGTGTAGCCCCACGCGCTCGAGCAAACCGCTCGCCTCCTGGGTCTCGGCCCTCCGGTTCACGAACCCGAAACGCCCGGGCTCGCGTCCCATGTAGAGGTTCTCGGCTATCGAGAGGTGCGAAGCCAGGGCGAACTCCTGGTAGACCATCGCTACGCCCAGGGACTGAGCGTGGCGCGGGCCGTGAAACTCGACGGCTTCGTCGGAGATCTCGATCTCCCCCCCGCTCGGCCGCTCGACCTGCGAGAGGAGCTTCATCAGCGTGGACTTGCCGGCCCCGTTCTCACCCGCCACCACGTGGACCTCGCCTGGCATTATCTCCAGGTCCACGCTATCGACCGCGAGAACGCCGGGGAACTCTTTGGAGACGTTCCGGAACCTTACGACCGGGGCTCTGGTCTCGGGTGGCTTCGTCTCAGGTAACGACATCGCCTCCTCCTTTCTGCAGGTCGGCCAGAGAGTGCGAGGCCTCGCGCGTGGCCGGATAGAGTTCGAGGTATATCCGGTAGAGCTCGTCGTAGATCCCGCGGTTCTCGGCCCGAGGCTCGACGGTATCCGAGATGGTGCTCCAGTCGGCGTCGGGCTCCGCGAGCCGGACGGCCCGCGCGGCCAGCAGGGCGTCCCCGTAGGCGGCCCCGATGGTCTGCTCTGGCAGGTCCTGCGGTCTGCCCATGACGTCGGAGACGATCTGGGTCCACAGCCCGCCTTTCGTCCCGCCCCCGACCGCCACGAGCCGCTCTCCACCGCCTCCGGCATCCGTCATGAACTCGAAGATGTGCCTGACGCCGTAGGCTGTCGCTTCGAGCATCGCCCTGTAGAGGTGGCCGCGTCCGTGGCTGAGAGTGAGGCCGGAGATCAGACCCCGGGCGCGCGGGTCGAAGATGGGGGTCCTCTCCCCCGCGAAGTAGGGCAGCACGACGAGGGCGTCAGAACCCGGCGGCACGGCTGCGGCCTCCTCCGTGAGCTTCTCGTAGGGCAGGTCGCCCGAGATCTTCTTGAGCCAGCCGGTCAGAGCCCCAGACGTCGCCATACCGGCCGCCAGGTTGTGGGTGTTCGGCAAGATACCCGTCGTGCCCCAGAGGCCGGGGTGGTGAAGCGGCTCTCTTAGCACCTCGATCATGAACATCGTCGTGCCGTACATGAGCATCAGATCGCCTGGGTCCTGGACCCCGACGCTCGCGCCCTCGCTCCAGGCGTCTATGGTCCCCGCCGCCACAGGAGTTCCGGCCGGGATACCCGTAGCCCCGGACGCCTCCCGCGTCACCTCCCCGACCACCTCGGCCGGCCACAGGAGACGCGGAAGCGGCAACCCTGGCGCTATCTCCTCAGCCCACTCGGAGATCCAGCGGTACTCGCGCACGTCGTAGAGCGGATCGCACTGGCTGGCCGAGTGGTGGTCGAGCACGTACTCGCCTGTGAGCCGCCACGCGATAAACGAGTTCGCCATGAAGAACATCCGGGTCTTCTCCCAGACATCCGGTTCGTTGCGTCTGAGCCAGAGGAGCTTGGGGCCGACGGCCTGGGTGGTAAGCACGGAGCCGCAGCGCGCGAGTAGGATCTCCTCTCCGTAGCGCTCGCCCAACTCCTCGATCTCCCGCTCCGCCCGGGTGTCTATGCCGTAGAGGATCGCGGGTCTCAAGGGCCGTCCCTCCTCGTCGGCCGGCAGGAGGCAGGGCCCGATGCCGCTCGTGCAGAGGGCGGCTACCCGGTCGTCGGCATTCTCCAGAAGCTCCCGACAGATGGAGACGAAGTCTTCCCACCACACCCCTTCGGCGTCATGCTCGGCCCAGCCGGGGCGGGGCATACTGAGCTCGTGCTCTTTTTGGGCGGTGGCGACGACTTCTCCATCGGGCCTGGACAGTACGCCCTTGGAGCTGGAGGTTCCTATGTCCACGCCCAGAAGCAGTTCGCTCATGCGGCGCCTCCGAACCCGTCGTAGTCCACGTCGAGAAGCTTGCAGATCACGCGCAGCTCCTCGACGTGGTCGCCGGGGATGGCGTGGATGTGGTTGGACCCGTAGCGGGAGAGGATCTCGTCCGCGCCCGCGTCCATCCGCGCGAAGGCGTGAGGCCACTCGTAGGTTGACTGGCGCATGAGCTGCTCGTTGGTCTCGTCGTCGTAGCGCTCGAAGGAGCCGCGCATCACGTGCATCCGGTAGCGGCCATCCAGGCGCGTGAGGCGGGCGAAGGTGAACTCGCCCTCGGCGGCGAGGTGGTGGATGGAGGCGCCGCCGGCCGGGAAGTAGAAACCCTCCGGGTAGAGGTGGACGTATCTCATGTTCTCCGCTGGATCTTCGCTCCGAGCCGCGAACCAGGTGGCGTGCTGGCCGGAGTTGCACAGGTCCCAGATGTCCCGGTCCGCGTGGTAGTGACGAACGTCGGCGAAGAGCACGGGGGTGCCGGAGAGGTTTTTGAGGATCTGCATCGTCAAAGCCGCGTCCATGTCCGCCTCGGTGGCGCAGACGTGCGTATCCTTCGGTCCGTCCCAGTCGTAGGGGTCGTTCAAGAACGCCTCCGTAACGTCCATCGTGGCGAAGTGGGTCGTCAACTCGGGCTGGCCCTTGATGCCGGAGAAGTCCAGGTTCCACTCCTCTACAAGCTCGCGCATCACGTAGTAGGAACGGATCTGCCGCTCCAGAAGCTCTGGCGTTAGCTGATCTCCGTCATAGTGCACACCCGCGGCGTGCTCCTCCAACCACTCTCTCGCGGCGCGCACCTTGCTCCCTTCGACCTCCGCCGAGCGCCTGACCAACTCCCACTGGTCTATCTCCTCCACGTCCACTCCGAACTTGCCCAGCCACTCATCCGTGTTGGAGACGGCGGTATACATGCCCATCGGACGCCCGCCGATGCGCCCGAAGGTGCTCCCTTTGAGCCCCTGCACCGCCGATGCGGCCCTGGCATGCGCCTCCACCCGCGCGAGTACCCCCGGCTCCGAGACATCGCCCCAGGCGCGACCGTAGACGCGACCGATCTGGTCGAGACCGCCCGCTGCGGCGAGCATCCCGACCATGCCCGGGTATTGCGGGTTGACGTTCGAGAAGAGCAGGAGCGGCCCCGGCGTCTCTCCGGCGGCCAGCATCGAGAAGTGCGGGAACGCCCAGACCGGGATGTTGAAGATAGTCAGATCGGGCCTCTCGCCGGAGAGGCGCTGGGCCTCGCGCACCGCAAGCCTGTTCGTCCACACGACCTCGCGAGCCCGCACCACCTCGTGCCCGGCGTTCTCCAGGGCACCGGCTATATCGCCCTCTACGTCCCGGCAGAACTTTTCGACGTCCTTGTGGACGAAGTCGCGGCCGTCAGAGAACGTCAGGATCCCTACCTTCGCCACCATCCGCCTCCCTCTCTCGAAACGGCCGTCCCGCAGGAGCCGCGCACCCTGAGCTCGAAGTCGAAGACCATGCGCCCCGGTCGTTCTCGCTCACCGCCGATCCTCTGCAGCAGGAGCTCCACCGCGCAGTCGGCCATCTCGCGCACCGGCTGGGCCAGCGTCGTGAGCGGCGGTTCGACGAGCTCGGCCCAGAACGGATCGTCCACGGCAACGAGCGCCATCTCCTCCGGCACCCGTATCCTGTGAGCTCGCAGCACCTCGAGCGCCCCGATAGTCATGAAGTTGTTGCCTACGATGAGGGCCGTGAGATCACCGGTCTCGAGCAGCTCCTCGGTGGCCGTTCTGCCGTTCGCAATCCTGTATCCGCCGGAGGCCGAGCGCGGCTCGATCCCGGCTTCGCGCATCGCCCTCTCGTACCCGAGCTGCCGTTCGACGCTGGTCTCGATGTCGTCCAGCCCGCTCACGAAGCCGATACGTTCGTGTCCGGCCCGGATCAAAAACTCCGTCGCCAGCCGGGTCCCGGCCGCATTATCCACGATCACGGCGTCTGCCCGGGGGTCATCGACGGAGCGGTCGAAGGCGATGACGGGGATCCCCAGCTCGATCAGCTCGGATATCTCCTCCCCCGCAGGGTCAGAGGGGGAGATCAAGACCCCCAGTACCCTCTCGGCCGCCAGTACCTGAAGATACGCCTTCTGCTTCTCCGGGTTCTCGTCGGTGTTGCAGAGCAAGACCCTGTAACCTCTCCGGAAGGCGGCGTCCTCTACAGCCCGCACCATCTGGGTGAAGTGGGGATTCTCGATGTCCGAGACCACTACCCCGATCATCTCCGCCTTCTGGCGCCTGAGGTTGCTCGCGAGCCGGTTCGGTCGGTACCCCAACTCCTCTATGACCCGCAAGACCCGCTCCCGATACTCCGCCCGCACCGAAGCGGCCCCGTTCAGGACGCGCGACACCGTGGCAGGTGAAACCCCGGCCCTCTCGGCTACGTCCTTTATCCGCATCCCTCACCCCTGCCGGAAATCGATTTCCGGCAGAGTAGCAGCGGTAATGAGCAGAGTCAAACGGTCTTGTAGATTTGTTTCCTTGGGGACAAATTTGACCCGGACGGGCACCGTGGGTAGATTGGATCGTCCTGGTGGCAGTCCGACGACGGGGGCGGATATGGCGGGGAGCTTGAGGATCTTGCTGGTGGGCGGCCCGATGTACGACCCTCTGTATGATCGACTCGGGGAGTTCGAGGGTAGGCAGGTCGAGAAGGTCGTCGCCCCTACACACCCTGAGCTCAACGAGCAGATAGAGGAGGAGTTCGGCTCGGGCACGGCTTCCTACGACCTGATCTCAACGCACACCAAGTACGCCCCCAGCCAGAGGCGATGGCTCACCCCGCTCGACGAGGATCTGGATGTCTCGGAACTCGAGAACTTCACACCACGGACCCTGGAGCTGGCCCGTATAGAGGGACGACTACACGGCATCCCCCGTAATCTGGACGTGAAGTTGCTCTACTACCGCACCGACCTCGTCCCCGGGCCGCCGTCGTCGTGGGAGGAGCTGAGAAACGAGGCCGTCCGGTTGAGGAGCGACGAACACTATGGGTTCGTCTTCCCTGGTAAGGAGTCCGGGCTCTTCGGACACTTCTTCGAGCTGCACGCGATGGCGGGGGGACGGATGTTCGAGGGCGAGGGTCCCCCTGTCCCCCGCCTGAACGACGAGGCGGGGCTCTGGGCGCTCACCCTCCTCAGGGACCTCTACGAGCGGGCCGCGCCCGAGGAGACGCCCGACTGGCACTACGACGAGGTCGCCGCCTGTTTCAGGGAGGGCCGGGCCGCGATGTCCACCGACTGGCCCGGAGGCTTCTACACCTACGAGGACCCCGAACAGAGCGCCGTTGTCGGTTCCTACGACGTCGCGCTCTATCCGGAGGGGCGGGCGGGCCGTTTTATCTACTCCAGCTCCCACACCTTCGCCATGCCGGCCACGGTTCGGGACCGGCCCGCGGCGCTCGAGCTGCTGCGTTTCCTGACCTCGCGAGAGTCGCAGGCGCTCGAGGCGCGGTTGGGTACGCTTCCGGCGCGGAGCGACTCTTTAGGAGACGCCCGTGCAGAGGCGTCCGCCGGCTCGCTGGCCGAGCGCAGGTGGGGGTTGCTGGAGGAGGCGCAGGAAGCGGCCCTGATCCCCCCCAAGCACGAACGGTATCCGGCGGTGGAGGACGCCATCTGGCAGGGCATCCGCGAAGCGCTCCTGGGGAAGGACGTCGAGGAGGCGCTAAGGGACACCGAAGAGGCGGCGAGGCGTGCGGCGGAGGGTGGATGAGGACTCCGAAACGGGAGGGTCGATGGCAGAGAACGGCGTAACCGATCCTTCGTCGAGACTCCCCCTGGGACGGACAGGCCTCTCGGTGTCTCCGGTGTGTGTCGGTTGCGCTCCTTTGGGGAACATGCCGGTAACGTTCGAGTTCTCCGTCTCCAGGCAGCGGGCCTTCGTCACGCTTCACGCCGTCTTCGAGAGCC
>JBJMIY010000164.1:0-4455 GCA_045806605.1 Rubrobacteraceae bacterium | reverse complement strand
GCGGTGACCGCTATACTGGCTTTCAGGATGGAGAGAGTGAGGCTCGTACCGCCGGGGGAGACGAGGGCGCGGGGAGAACGCGCCCGGCTCTACGTCCGCTGGATGCCTCACCTGGGGGCCGAGGCCGTCGCTCTCTACGAGTTGCTGCGTGTCCTGCCCGACGTCGGCCGCGAGGAGGTCGACGTCGAGGAGCTGGCGGAGCTCCTGCGCTCGACCCCTGAGAGCGTCGAGGCTTCTTTCAGGACCCTGGCAGGTGCGGGTTTCCTCCTGGAGCGGGAAGGCTGGCTGGAGGTCTCCGAGCACCCGCCGAGGGCCCTGGTAAAGGAAAGACCCCGCGAGGACGAAAACGTAGCCGTCGAAGAATCGCCCGCTCGCGACGTGGAGGTGGTGAAGGCGGAGCCGGAGGGGGTCTCGGCGGATGACTACTTCCGCTTCATGGGGTCTCTGCCGGCGCCGCATATCCTGGAGTTCTTGAACGGGTATTGCGAGCGCGACGGGCTCTCGCCCGACGCGGTGCGCGAGGCTTTGAGGATCGCGAGCGAGCGCGACGCCCGTAGGGTCGGCTACGTGAGGAGCATCCTCGAGCGCTGGGTCGAGCGGGGCGTCAAGAGCGTCGAGGACGTCGAGCGCTTCGAGCAGGACCGCAAGCTGCGGCTGGTCGAGGAGAGCGGGGCGGTCCGCGGTGGGGCGCTCAGGATAAAGGAGGCGAGGGAGGGGGTGAGGGATGGAACGGATCGACAATCTGCTGCCAGACGCAGGGAGGGCTATGAGTGGCTCTTCGGTGAGTAGGCGCCCCCAGGCGCTCAGACTGGACGACAGGATCTGCCCTCACTGCGGCCGCGAGTTGCAGGCCGAGTGGGTCGAGTTCCCTCCAGCCCTACAGAAGAAGTACGATAGACCGGGTGAGTGGTATTACCATCCCTGCATGCCCGAGTGCGAAATGAAGAACGACCGGCGCGAGTGGGAGCTCATGCGCCGCGACGCGCGGGTCGCAACCCTCAAGGAGCGCAGCGGCTTGTCTAAGCGCATGAAGGGCTACGCGCTCGACAACTTCAACCACTCGATCAGCAGGAGCACCGAGAGGGCCTTCGCCAAGGTCATGGACTACATCAAGGACTGGCAGGTAAACCAGGCGGAAGGGCGCGGGATCTACTTCTGTGGCGACGTAGGCGTTGGGAAGACGCACCTCGCGGTCGCGGTGATGAACGAGCTTATCTCGAGAAAGCGGGTGCCGGCGCTCTTCGTCACGGTGCCGGAGCTGCTCGACAACATGCGCGGGGCGTACAACGACCCCGGCCGCGACATAGACGAGTGGATGGACTCGGTCAAGAACGCCGAGTTGCTGCTGCTCGACGACCTGGGCGCCGAAAGGGCGAACGACTGGGTCAGGGAGCGCATCTTCGTCATCGTCAACCACCGCTACCGCGAAGAGCTGCCGACCATCTTTACGTCGAACATAGGGCCGAGGGACCTCGCCGCCCAGCTCGGCGAGAGGACGGCGAGCAGGATCATCGCGATGTGCGATTGGATCTCGCTCGAGGGCGAAGACTACCGCGAGGCCGAGGTGCGACGCGGCCTATGAGGGACGAGTTCCTCATAACCCGTCAGGGAAAGCAATACGTTCTATTTGCGGGCTTGCTGGACGAAGCTCACAGCAGGGGCCTGCGTGGCATAGACACCGAGCTCATCCAGGTCCCCGACGAGGCGAACGGCAGCGTGGCGATAGTCAAGGCCACGGCCGAGATGGAGGACGGGAGGCACTTCTCCGGGATAGGCGACGCGAGCCCCGAGAACGTTGGCAGGAACATCGCGCCGCACCTGATCCGGATGGCCGAGACCCGGGCGAAAGCCCGCGCCCTGCGCGACGCGGTGAACGTCGGCGCCACGGCTCTCGAAGAGCTCTCCGACGGCGACGACGCTCCGCCCGCAGACAGCTTCGGGTCGCGGGGTTCTCAGCGCAGCCCCACCCCGATCCGCAACGCCCAGCGCGGCTCCCGCGCCGCAGACGGCTCCGCCCAGGATACGCAGGCTGCCGAGGATAACGGCAGGACCGAGGAGCCTCCTGCCCCTGCGAGCTCATCCAGGAGAGGGGTATCTGGCAAGGCCCGCAAGAGCCAGGTCGACCTCCTCAAGACGCTCGCGGTCGAGTGGCGGGGCGAGAACGGCGTCGAGCGCCTCGAGAACCGCATCGGCAAGCCGCTCGCCGATCTCACCCGCACCGAGGCCGACGAGTGGATCGACAGGTTAACCCCCGAGGGAAGATAGCGCGCCTTCCGCGCAGCAAAGCCTGATGCGCCAGTGCCCTCGCGTCTCACAGCACATAAGCGCCGTATTCTGGAGTCTTCCGGGCAGAATTAGAGGGATGTTCTTCGGGGATTAAAGCCCCCTGTCTTGCCGAACTGTTATAGCCGGAGGGAGTGATCGCCATATCGCGAGACCTGCTCAAGAACGGAGAAGGCCGTTTCTTTCGCGGCAACCTTCACTGCCACTCGAATCGTTCGGATGGTCTCCGGGAGCCCGAAGAGGTAGTTGGTGCCTATCGCGATGCGGGCTACGACTTCGTCTGCCTCTCGGATCACTTCGAGGCCGGGTACGGCTGGCGGATGACCGACACACGACCCTTGCGCGACGACGACTTCACCACGATCGTCGGGGCGGAGTTGAGTTCCGGTCCGTGGGCGGAGCGTCACACCTACTGGGTAACGGCAGCCGGTCTGCCCGTAGACTTCGAAGTACCCCCGGCGGACGACCATGCCGAGGCCATAGGGCGTGCCCGGGGCATGGGGGCTTTCGTGGTCATGCTGCACCCGGGGCTCAACAACCTCCCGCTCGCGGCGGCCGAAAAGTTGCCAGGACTGGACGCCGTCCACGCGGTCGAGATCTACAACCACAACCTGGCGTCCGCCTTGCCTGCTCAGGCCAACGGGGCCTACATGCTCGACGGACTTCTAGAGAGTGGCCGCAAGCTGCTGGTCAACGCCGGAGACGACGCGCACTTCGGTCACCCTAGAGACCGCTTCGGCGGTTGGGTTGAGGTTTACTGCGCCCGGCTCGACCCGGAGGCTCTGCTGGACTCGCTCAAGGCCGGACGCTACTACTCGACGCAGGGGCCTTCCATTCGTGAGCTGCTCCTTAACGGCGGCACACTGCACGTCGAGACGAGCGAAGCGTACGCGATCTCGCTGACCGGAGGCGGCGATCGGTGGCAGAGCGGCCAGGAGCGCCATAGCGCTGATGGCGAGCCGATCACGGAGGCCGAGTTCGACCTCACTCCGTTCCGCGGCTCTTACTGCCGCGTCACCGTGGTAGATCCAGCCGGCCGAAGCGCCTGGAGCAACCCGGTCTGGCCCTGACGCCGCCGGCTTGTCAGCATTCGATGCTCACCCTACCGACCCTGTTACTAAACGTGAGCATCTCTAGCGAACGCCTCGTACGGCCCAGGCGCGGGCGGTGAGGTGATGCTCTCCCCGAGAGTTGGTCGGCAGAGCAGCCCGAATCCGCTCTCGAAGCGCCGCCCGCCGTTCTTCACCCAGCGACATCGCGTAGCCTGGCGCGGGTGCCTGGCCCCCAAGAAAAGGAGACCAGTAGTCATCGAAGTCGCGGAAGACGGTCGGTACGTCGATGGCCCGTACCTCGACCTTTTTGAGCCCAGTCGTCCGGAAGAGGTTGGCCAGTGGTGCCGGTTTGCATATGGTGAAGCGTCGCGCTTCATCTAGCTCCACTGCACTCGGGTCCAGTGCACCCGCCGCATCCCAGAAGTGGCGCATCATCTGCATGCCTTCGGCGTAATCCCACACGTAGGCGGCGACGATGCCGCCTGGACGCGCCACGCGCGCCATCTCTGAAACTGCCTTCCCGGGTTCTGGTATAAAGTTGAGAACGAGTCCCGCAACTACCGCATCGAAGGTCGCTGAGGATGCTTGTAGGGTCTGGGCGTCCCCGACGTCGAACTTAACCCGCAGATCATTCAACCGATCACGCGCGAAAGCCACGTACGCCGGTGAGGGATCGATCCCCACGACTTTGCTGGGCGAACCCAGCGCGAGGATGGTCTCGGCAAGCGCCCCCGTACCGCAGCCGACATCCAACCAGCAGCTCCCAGGAGGCACCGCGAGCCATCCCAGGAGCTCTCGCGCCACGAGGCGGCTCCAGCGGCCCACGTAGGGTTCATAGGCATCACCACTGTCCCAGGCGTCCGTTCTATTAACGTGGCCTGCTTGCTCATCCACGGTGTGAATCTCCGGTAGGCAGTGCCCCTTACTCAATATGATGAATCGTTGTGGTGCCACCCGCAACGTCTGCCTCGTCAGATCGTCGAAGGTTACTCGGGAGGCCTCAGCCTTTAGGCGGACCCTGATCATCGTGCAAGATGAAACCTAAACCGAGGGTTTAGACAGTAACGGGTGAAGCAGAGGTCGCGCATAGTCGAGGCAGGTTCACCTTGTGGCGACCAAA
>JBJMIY010000163.1:0-6841 GCA_045806605.1 Rubrobacteraceae bacterium | reverse complement strand
ATCGTCGTGTGGGCTGTTGTAACCGGCGTCCTCAAAATACTCACCGCGATCGTGCTGCGTAGCGAGGTAGAGAACGGGTGGCTACTGGCTGGCGCCGGCGCGCTGTCGGTACTCTTTGGCGTGATCCTTGCAGCCCTGGTGGGCTCCGACCTGCCTACTCTAGCGCCATTTATCGGTGTTTTCGCAGTAGTGGTGGGCCTGGCGCTGATCGTCTTCGCCTTTCGCATCCGGGACCGACAGCAGAATCGGCGGCAGACCTGAACCCGATTGATCCGAGCCGATCCCGCACTCCAGGGTGTTCGCTCATCCGGCATTTGGACACGTTGTCCTTGGAAGGATTTTGATGGTAGAGACACTTCCGGTTGTCGAGAGCGGTAAAGTTCGTCAAGAGCTCGCATGAGACGGTTCGCGGGCCGAAGAGCAGCTTTTTTGCGTGTGATAGCCGTCTGGCTGATCACGGCGGCAACGCTGGTCTTACTCGGCGCGCTCCTCCCGGGCGTCCAGGTAACGAGCTTCGAGGCGGCACTCATCGCGGCCGCACTTATCGGGCTGTTCAACGCGCTCGTATGGCCGCTTGTAGTGAGGCTCGCGCTTCCATTTACCGTCCTGACGCTTGGACTTGGCGTGCTCGTCCTGAACGGGGCAGTGATCCTGGCGGTCGCCGCGATCAGCCGGGGCTTCGTAGTGTCCGGATTGTTGAGCGGCATCATCGTGGTCGTCGGTCTCACCCTGGTCAACACGCTGGTCACCTCGCTGCTCGGGATCGACGACGACGACTTCTACTACCGAAACATCATCAAACGCCAGGCGCGGCGCGGCGGTGGGGCAGTCGAGACGGACGCGCCAGGGGTACTATTCCTCGAGGTTGACGGTCTCGCTCACGCAGTGGTCTCGCGAGCAATCCGTGACGGCAACGCGCCTACGCTCGCCCGCTGGCTGCGCGAGGGGTCGCATCGACTGATCGAGTGGGAGACCGACTGGTCTTCGCAGACCGGCGCCTGCCAGGCGGGGTTGCTACACGGCTCGAACGACAACCTGCCGGCGTTTCGCTGGTGGGAGAAAGACCACAACGCGTTCATAGTTTCCAACCATCCAAGAGATGCGATGGAGATCGAGCGGCGCGTGTCTAACGGGCATGGCCTTCTCGCCGCCGGCGGGGCCAGCCGCGCGAACCTTCTCTCCGGTGATGCGCCGCACAGCCTCCTGACGATGAGCACTGTGCTGAGGCGCGATCGTCCGGGGCGGATCGGCCAGGATTACTTCGCCTACTTCGCAAACCCCTATAACGTCGCGCGCACGTTCGTCCTGTTCGTCGGCGACGTAATAAGCGAGTGCTGGAGCGCGGCGCAGCAGCGTCGTAGGGACATCAAGCCGCGCGTTCGCCGCGCCTTTCCCTATCCCCTGCTCCGGGCGTGGACGACGGTGATCCAGCGCGACCTTCAGGTGCAGGCGTTGATCGGTGACGTCTATGCCGGGAGGCCGGTCGCCTACACGACGTTCCTTGGCTACGATGAGGTGGCCCACCACTCGGGGGTAGAGCGCCCCGATACGCTCGCCACCTTGCGCGAAATAGACCGGCAGTTTGCGCGGATCGAAGCGGCCGTGAAGGACGCACCCCGTCCGTACCATCTTGTAGTTCTAGCCGACCACGGCCAGACGCAAGGCGCGACGTTCGAGAACCGCTACGGCACGACGCTGGAGCAACTAGTAGAGGAAGCCTGCGCCAAGAACGTCGAGTCCGCAGCCCCGGGCGACGAAGCAGCAGGATACCTGAGCGCGTCGCTGACGGAGGCTTCCCGTGGCGACAACGCCCTCGCCAGAACGGTACGGCGGGCGACGGAGCGGAGGACGGTCAACGGAGCCGTCGTCATAGGCAAGGAGGAACGGGAGGAGATGAGGCGCGGGAAGGAGAGAGAAGGACCACCGGAGATCGTCGTCATGGCCTCCGGCTGCCTCGGGCTCATCTCCTTCCCGCGGGAGCCCGGACGGGTCACGCTAGAACGGATCCACGAGCTTTACCCACGTGTCATCTCCACGCTGCGGGACCATCCCGGCATCGGTTTTATGCTCGCTCGCTCCGAGCAGTACGGAGCGATCGTCATCGGCGAGCAGGGCCTTTGCTTTCTTGACGAAGGTCGCGTAGAAGGAGAGAACCCGCTTGCGCCCTTCGGCCCGAACGCGGCCCGGCACGTCAAACGCACCGATGGTTTCCCGGATTGCGCCGATATCATGATAAACAGCACTTACTGGCCGGAGACAGGGGAGGTAGCTGCATTCGAGGAACTCGTCGGCTCGCACGGAGGTCTGGGCGGACCGCAGTCGTACCCGTTCGTGCTGGTGCCTCGAGACTGGGCACCCCCGAATGAGCCCATAATCGGTGCTGAGGCGATGCACCACCAGATGCGCCGGTGGCTCGCCGACCTCGGGAATGAAGCCTACCGCAACGGCGCCTGAGTGGCGCCGGACAGCATCGTGGGATCTGCTTCCAGGCGGCGGTCCGCCGCACACCTGAGTTGGCTCGGGCATAGCACCGTGCTAGTCGATCTCGACGGGGTTCGGTTGCTAACCGACCCGGTCTTGCGCTCTCGCGTCGCGCACCTTCGCCGCCGCCAGCAGCGAGTCGACGCAGCACACTACACCAATATCGACGCGGTTCTCGTTTCGCACCTGCACTTCGACCACCTCGATCCGCCCTCACTAGAGCAACTCGGCAATGGGATTCAGCTGGTAGTGCCACGTGGAGGTGGTGGTCTGCTGAGGCAGCGCGGGTTCCGTCGGGTGGCCGAGGTAGAGGTCGGTGAGGAGATCCGGATCGGTGCGCTGACGGTCCGCCCGACCTATGCCGAACACAACGGCACCCGGCTGCCATTCTTCGGGGTAAGCGCGCTCACTCTGGGCTATACGATCACGGGAAGTTGCAGGATCTATTTCGCCGGAGATACAGACCTGTTCGACGGCATGGCAGAGATCGGGCGTGGCCTCGACGTCGCGCTAATCCCCATCTGGGGATGGGGACCGTCCGCTGGCCGCGGCCACCTCGACCCGCGTCGCGCGGCCGAGGCGCTACGGCTCCTGCGGCCGCGTCTCGCCGTTCCGATCCACTGGGGTACCTACGCCCCCCTCGGCTTCGGACGTTTGCAGACCGCTATGCTCGCTGACCCCGTAATGGCGTTTCGCCGTCACGCAGCCGAGCTCGCGCCCGAGGTCGACGTACAGGTGCTACGTCCGGGCGGAATGCTCCGGCTCGATGCGATCACTGGTGGCGCTCCAAGCTAGACCGAGCAAGCGGTGGCTGGCCGCTCACCAGACCCGGCCGAAGGCCCTGCGGAGAAGAGATCAAGCGTCACAAGGCGCTAGGGCTTGAGCTCGAAGCGGAAGTCCGCGACCTCCTCGACGGCGCGGCCCGCCCTTAGCAGCATGGGCTCGGTGAAGTGGTCGCCCATGAGCTGGATGCCCACGGGGAGCCCTTCGGAGAGACCGCCGGGGACGCTTATGGCTGGTATCCCCGCGAGGCTCGCAGGCACGGCGCAGATGTCTTGCAGGTACATCGCGAGCGGGTCGTCAGTCTTGGCCCCGAGCTCGAACGCCACCGAGGGAGCGGTCGGCGAGAGAAGGACGTCGTAGCGGTGGAAGGCTGCCCTGAAGTCCTCTACCAGCTTCGTGCGCACCTTCTGGGCCTGGGCGTAGTAGGCGTCGTAGTAACCGGAAGAGAGCGCGTAGGTGCCGAGCATGATCCTGCGCTTCGCCTCGGCTCCGAAGCCCGCCTCCCGCGTCCTGCGGTACATCTCGTGTACTCCGTCAGCCGGGACCCGCAAACCGTAGCGCACCCCGTCGAAGCGCGCGAGGTTGGATGAGACCTCGGCAGGGGCGATGATGTAGTAGGCCTCCAGCGCGTAGTAGGCGTGCGGCAGATTGACCTCCCCCACCTCGGCCCCGGCGGCTTCAAACCCTTCAGCGATACGACCTGTCACCTCGCGCACGCCGGCGTCGATCCGCTCGTCTGTCAGCTCTGTGACTACTCCGACCCGCAACCCGGAGACGCCCGCCTCAAGGCGCGCCAGATAATCGGGGACCTCGACGTTGGCGCTCGTGGAGTCGTGGGGGTCGTGGCCTGCGATTGCCTGCAGGAGGAGCGCCGCGTCGCGCACGTCGCGAGTCATCGGCCCGATCTGGTCCAGAGAAGATCCGAAGGCTATTAGCCCGTGGCGCGAGACCCGCCCGTAGGTCGGCTTGAGACCCACGATGCCGCACAGCGCCGCCGGCTGCCTGACCGAGCCACCCGTGTCCGTCCCGAGAGCCCACCAGCCCTCGCCGGCGGCGACAGCCGCAGCCGAGCCGCCGGAGGAGCCGCCGGGGACGCGGTTCAGGTCCCAGGGGTTGCGGGTCGGGCCGTAGGCCGAGTTCTCCGTCGAGGAGCCCATCGCGAACTCGTCCATGTTGGCCTTGCCCACCATGATGAGGTCTTCTCCGAAGTTCACGAGCGCAGAGGCGTCGTAGAGGGGCTCGAAGTTCTCCAGGATCTTCGACCCGCACGTCGTCCTCACGCCGCGGGTCGAGAGCACGTCTTTGACGGCCATCGGTACGCCTTCCCACGCCTTGATCCCGCCGTTGCGCAGCTGCTCGTCGACGGCCTCGGCCCTACTGATAGCGAGCTCCGGGGTCGGGGTGATGAAGGCGTTGATCTCCCCTTCTACCTCCCCGACGCGCGCGTTGGCGGCCTCCGCGGCCTCTCGGGCGGAGACCTCTCGCGAGCTTACTTTCTCCGCAAGCTCGCAGGCTGTGAGGTTCAGCAACTCGCTCATCTCAGTCGATCCTGGGGACTGCGAAGAGGCCGTCGATGGCCTCGGGGGCAGGCGCGAGCGCCTCCTCGCGGGTTAGCTCGGCGCGCGGCTCGTCTGGACGGAAGACGTTGGTGAGGTTGAGCGGGTTGGCGGTCGGCGGCACGTCCGCGAGATCCAGCTCCTGTATCTTCTCTATGCTATTCAGGATCGCACCCAGCTGCTCGCCCATCCTCTTGACCTCTTCGTCGGTGAGCCCCAGCCGGGCCAGGTTGGCCACGTGACGCACCTGTTCCTCGCTTATCATCCTTCGCCGTCTCCCGCTCTAGCGTGCATCGTATCTATCTTAGCGCAGCTTCCGCCGTCGTCCGCGCCGCCTCCAGCGTGTTGTGAAGCAGCATCGCCCGGGTCATCGGCCCCACGCCGCCTGGTACAGGGGAGATCCAGGCGGCTTTCGGCTCGACCTCTTCGAACCTGACATCGCCGACCAGGCTCGCCCCGTCCCGGCGATGGATGCCTACGTCGACTACAGCAGCCCCCTCCTTGACGTGCTCAGCACCCACCATCTCGCGCCGCCCGGCCGCCACTACGAGGACGTCGGCCCTGCGGGTGACCTCGGCAAGATCCCGCGTCCGCGAGTGGCAGACGGTCACGGTGGCGTCCTCGCGCAAGAGAAGCTGCGATAGTGGCTTGCCGACGAGGTTAGAGCGCCCGACGACTACCGCTTCCCGGCCCGCGAGCTCCACGCCGTTGCGCTTCAAGAGCCTGATGATCCCGTGCGGGGTGCCGGGCAGGAGGCTCGGGAGGCCGACCGCTAGCCGGCCCGCGCTCTCGGGGCTCAAGCCGTCCACGTCCTTGGCCGGGTCTATGCGGGAGATCAGGGACACGGCGTCGAGGCCGGCGGGCAGCGGGAGCTGGATAAAGAAGCCCGAGACCGCCGGGTCGGCGTTCAGCTGCTCGACGAGCGCAGCGAGCTCCTCCTGGGGTACGTCATCCGGGAAGCGGTGGACCATCGAGTCGATACCGACCTCGGCGGAGTCGCGCTGTTTGGCGGAGACGTAGGTGACGGAGGCGGGGTCTTCACCGACAAGGATCACGTCGAGCCGCACGGGGACGCCCTGTTCTCTCAGCTCGGCCACCCCCTCTGCGACCTCGGCGCGCACCTCGGCGGCTGCGGCCTTGCCGTCCAGTATCCTCGCCACGGGCGACCTAGAGGACCGCGAGGAGCCTGGGGGCGACCTGCTTCTTGCGGCTCATCACGCCGGGCAGGTCGATGACGCCGTCCTCGGTTCTCTCATCGAAGGCGCGCTCGACCGGAGCGCAGTCGCCGGCGCACAGGAGCTCCGTCCCCCCCTCGATGATGTCCGTGACCATGAGCGCCGAGAAGATGTAGTCGTTCCTCGCGCGCAGGTCCTCCAGAGCGTCGAGCAGATCGTCCTTGCGCTCAAGCAGGCCTGGCCCGACGGTCTCCACCTGGGAGACGCTCATCTTCCCCGAGGAAGTGCCGTACTCCTTGGCGTCGCGGTTCACGATCTCCTCCGCCGAGACCTCGGAGACGTCCGAGGAGGCCTCGAACATCTCCATGCCGAACTCTACGGCGTCCACATCGAGCATCTCCTCCAGGTACCCGACGACCTCGCGGTCGCGCTCGGTGGCGGTAGGAGAGTTCAGGATTACGGTGTCCGAGAGCACCGCCGCGAGCAGCATCATCGCGGTGGACTCTTCGGGTCTCAAACCACTCGCCTTGAAGCGCTCGACGATGAGGGTCGCCGTCGAGCCCACGGGGTCGAAGACCGCGGGGATGGGAGTGTTCGTCTCGATGTCGCCTATGTTGTGGTGGTCCAGGATCTCGACGACCTGCGCCTTCTCGACGCCCTTGACGCTCTGCCCGGTCTCGGCGTGGTCCACCAGGAGCACGCGCCGGGGCTGCGGGTTCAGGAGGTCGGTGCGGGAGACCACGCCGAGCGGCACGTTGTTGTGGTCCACGGCGATGGCCGCCCTGTAGTGGACATCCATCACGCTCTCTGTTATCTCAGTGGTCAGGTCGTCAGGGTCTACCGTCA
>JBJMIY010000162.1:0-2615 GCA_045806605.1 Rubrobacteraceae bacterium | reverse complement strand
GCTCGTGCTCCTGATCGGTTTCAGCAGGCTCTACCTCGGGGTGCACTACCCGACGGATGTGCTGGCCGGGTACCTCGCCGCCCTCTTGTGGCTGGTCTTCGTCGGGGTCGCGTACGCGACCTGGCTCTCGGTCCGTGGCCTGAGGGCCGCGGAGACGCGCCGGGAGTAGCGCCGGATCCCGGGGTGGTGGAAAACACCTCCCCGAGGTGTTAGCTTCACCGCGTGCTCGAGACCATCCTTCATCCGCTCGTGGAGTTCGTGACCAGGACCATCGGAGCCTACGGCGTGCCCGCGGTATTCGTGCTCATGGTGCTCGAGAGCATGGGCATCCTGATCCCCTCCGAGGCGATCTCACCCTTCGCCGGCTACCTGGTCTCCGAGGGCAAGATGTCGCTGTTCGAGGCTGTGGCCGCCGGGGTCCTCGGTAACCTGGTCGGCTCCTGGATCGCGTACTTTATCGGGCTGTGGGGCGGGCGCGAGCTGTGGTTCCACTACGGGCGCTACGTCGGGGTGCGCGAGCACCACCTCCACCTAGCAGAGAAGTGGTTCGAAAGGTACGGGGAGTTCACGGTCTTTATCTCGCGCTGTTTGCCCGTTGTGCGCACCTTCATCTCCTTCCCCGCGGGGACGGCGAAGATGAACTTCGCCAGGTTCACCCTCTTCACCCTGCTCGGATGCCTCCCCTGGGTCTCCGCGCTCACCTACTTCGGGTACGTCCTGGGCGAGAACTGGGAGACGATCGGGGACTACCTCCACTACCTGGACTACGCCGTCGCGCTCGCGTTCGTGGTGGGGGCCGTCTACCTGATCTGGCGCTGGCGCAGTTCCCGCTCCTCCAGAGCTTAGGGGAAACGTGGACATCCTGGAGTCGTTGATACTGGGTCTCGCGGGCCTTTTCGGCGGCGTTCTAGCAGGTCTGTTCGGCGTCGGTGGGGGCACCGTCTTCGTGCCGGCCCTGGTCTACGGCGCGGGTTGGAGCATCAGCGAGGCCGTCGCCGCCAGCCTTGTCGTCATTGTCTTCAGCGCGCTCTCGGGCACGCTGCGGAGCATGCGCAGCGAGGTCCCCGTAGACTGGAAGGCGGCCACGCTCCTGTCGCTGACAGTGGCGCCATCTTCCCTGATCGGGGTCGCGGCGAGCCACTTCTTCTCGGATACGCTCACGCAACTGGTGTTCGCGGGCTTCCTCCTCGCGCTCGCTTATCCCACGGCGCGGTCGGGCAAGCGGTACCGCGAAGGCCCAAGAGGCTCCTCGGGCTCCCACCTCGCCGTAGCGCTGCTCGGGGGGATCGCCGCGGGAGCCCTGGCCGGGCTGATAGGCATCGGCGGGGCGGTGCTGACGGTTCCGCTGTTGATCTTCGGCTTCGAGCTGAACCCCAAGACGGCTATCTCCACGAGCCTGGTCGTCACACTCTCCGTCGGCATCGTGGGTGCCGCCGGCTACATTGCGGCCGGCTTCGACCGGCTCTTCGGCCTTCCGCCGCTGATCGTGGGGTCCATAATCGGGGCCTGGCCAGGGGTGCGTTTGAGGGAGCGTCTCCCCGAGACCGTCCTGCAACGCGCCTTCGCCGCCTACATGATCGTCGTGGCGGTCCTGATGATCTTCGACGCCGCGAAAGGGATGTAATTTGGTCACGGCAAAAATTATTGCGGCGCTATCCGTCCTTGTGCGTTATCCTTAGTCTCCATGTCCGAGAAGCCGTCCTACGAGGAGCAGTTCGATACCACCATCAGCCGCCGCTCGCGCCGGGAGCGACGCAACAACGCCTCCAAAAAGAGCGGGGGCGGCGTGCTCGAGTTCCTCATCATCCTGCTCGTCTCGTTCGTGCTCGTCTTCGGCTTCGTCCGCCCCTTCGTCGTCGAGGCCTTCTGGATACCCTCGGCGAGCATGGTCCCGACGCTCAAGTACGGTGATCGTGTCCTCGTCAACAAGTTTATCTACCGCTTCACCGAGCCCCAGCGCGGTGACATCATCGTCTTCAAGAGCGTCGAAGGCGACGGCCAGGACCTCATTAAGCGCGTGGTCGGCGTGCCAGGGGACGAGATCGCCGTCCGGGGGGGCACACTGTTCGTGAACGGCGAGCCCCAGAAAGAGCCCTACGTCAACAAGAAGTTTCCAGACAGGAGCTTCTATGCCCCCACCACCGTCCCGAAGGACCACGTCTTCGCCATGGGGGACAACCGCGCGAACTCGCAGGACTCCAGGGTCTTCGGCCCGGTCCCGGAGAAGAACATAGAGGGCGAGGCGTTCTTGCGCTTCTGGCCGCCAGACAGGATCGGCGGCCTGCTCTAGTTGTAAGCACGCTGGCTCCCTACGGGAGCCAGCTTGTCAGCACCCTCAGCCCTTTTTCAAGGGCTTCGCTTGTCAGCACGCCCGCTTCGCGGGCTCTCAGCACGCTTCGGACCTTTTCAAGGCCCTCGCTTTCAGTTTTCTCCGTTTGGCTCGCGCCCTGCAGCGCCGTGCCAAGCGTCTTCCCTGTAGAGAGAAGGTCTCTCAGGCGCAGCGGAGCGACGAACCGCTCCCTCTTTAGCTGAAAGCTGCCCGGCTTCGCCGGGCTGCGTGCTAACTCGCGCGCTGACTCCTCTATCTCGACGCGCTCGATCGCGTCGCCCGGTTC
>JBJMIY010000161.1:0-11070 GCA_045806605.1 Rubrobacteraceae bacterium | reverse complement strand
GAGTGGGTCAGCTCGTAGTCCGAGTACTGGGCCAGCGCCTTCGACGCCACGAAATAAGCCCCCGACGCACCGCTACCGTACCAGGCATCGAGGCTGGGCGCGGTGGTTATGGAGGAGGTGAGATACTCCCCGGCGTAGTAGTACCAGGTGTTAGATGCCTCATCCTTCTCCGAGTCTTCCCCTATCTCGACTTCCCAACCCGCGGGAACCTCCGCCGAGAGGCTCCCGTTCGGCGTACGGATCAGGTCGTAGCCAGGTGCTGCTCCAGAGTCTCCTGTGGGCTTTTTCTCCGCGTCGTTCTGTCCCGGCCCGGCCGCGCCCGCGGCTTCATCCCTGCCTCCAGCCCACTCGCTTCGCAGCAGGTTCAGGGCCGCAACCGAGCCGATGCCAAGTATCAGCACGAGTACCACCCCGGCGCCGGCGAACATCGCTATCTTCAGCTTCCTACCAGCAGCGGGGGCGTCCGGCGGGGCTTCTACCTGCGTAGGAACCTGTTCCATCGGCACCGCGTCCGGGGCGTCGGGCGACACCCTCGCCCCGCACATCTCGCAGAAGTTGTCCCCCGGCTGCACGATGCTGCCGCACTGCGTGCAGTAGACCGGACGATCCCTCTCAGTCATGGTGCGCCTCTACGAGGGATCTCCCGAAAGGTCCACGCCTTCCTAACCTCTCGCTGACCTCTCCTCGACGGTGATGATTCCAACCACACCGCGCGAGATCCCCCTTCCAACAACACACGGCAGCGCCCACAGGATACCAGCGTAGCAAACGTGACGCGATCGCTGGATCTCTCAGAGGAGCTCGTAGGTAGAGCCGGCGCAGGTCGCTCGCGGCGCACGTGCTGCGGCCGGGGTGGGTCAAATGACTCATTCCTCCACTGTAGGGAGCGGGCGTATGGTATGGGAGCAAGAAACCGGTGGTGGAAAGGAGGAGCGGATGTCGGCTGAGGAGAACAAGGATATCTTCAGGCGCTATGTCGAGGAGGTTGGCAACGAGGGGAAGCTGGAGCTGGCGGACGAGATCTTCGACCGCTACCTCGCTCACCAGTCCGACGGGGCCGCGCTGGAGCGAGGTCCCGAGGACGTAAAGCGGTTCATGGGCGAGTTCCAGGAAGCCTTCCCCGACTTCCACACCGAGATCGAAGACCAGATCGCCGAAGGCGACAAGGTTGTCACCCGCTGGACGATTCGCGGGACCCACCGCGGAGAGTTCCGGGGCATCGCGCCCACAGGCAACGCGCTGGAGATCACCGGCATCGGCATCTTCCGCTTCTCCGAGGGCAAGGTAGTGGAGAGCTGGGACAACTTCGACCAGCTCGGCATGATGCGGCAGCTCGGCGCCATCCCCACGCCCGAGTAGTCGGAGGAAGCCAGCCCGACGTGGACGCCGGGTTCGGGCGGCGTGGGCCAGATCAACCTCGAGGTTGTCTGAGGCAAGGCTAGTGCGCCTCGCCGGGGCTCTCGCCCCGCACCACCTTGATGGTTCCCCACAGGCTCACCAGCGCCCAGGCGCCTTCGAGCAGTATGAAGCCGAGCTGCGCCTCGATCACGGCTACGGTTGTGAGGATGACGGAGCCGGCGAGGTTGGAGATCTGGTAGGAGAGGCTCGAGGTGTCGACCCTGCCAAGCTGGTTGGCCGCGAAGGCCAGCAGTATCAGCAAGGCTCCGAGGACCGAGACAGCCTGCAGCATGCTAGCGGGCGCGCAGGATCCTGACGATCCCCCACAGGCTCACCAGGGTCCATCCGCCCTGCAAGAGGAAAAACCCGATCTGGCGTTCCGCTATGGCGACGGCCGTCAGGATGCCGGCGCCTACCAGGTTGGCGAGCGTGTACGACAGCCGGGAAGGGCTGATCCAGCCGAACTGGTTGGCGGCGTAGGCCATCAGGATGGCGAGCGCTCCGATGACCGAGATCGCCTGCAGCATGAGCACCTACCGCGCCAGCGCGTGGTACTCCTCGTTGGGGATCATGCCGCACGCTAGCGACATGCGGTTCGTGAAGTTATACATGCTGGCGATCTCTACCACGTCCCAGACCTCCTCCTCCGTCAAGCCGATTCCCTCGAGGTGTTCGAGGTCTTCCGGCGTACATTCGAGGGGCCGCTTCGTGACCTTGACGGCGAAGTCCAGAATCGCCGTGCGGCGCTCGTCGAGGCCGGCGCGACGATGATCCAGGGTTACCCTGTCGGCCAGTATCGGATCTCCCAACGCCTCGCGCAGCGCGGCGCCGTGGGCGACGAGGCAGTAGAGGCAGCCGTTCGCCATCGAGACGGCGACCGCGATCATCTCCCGCTCCGCCGCATCGAGGTTCGGGGTGGGCTCGTGCAACTGCCTGTAGTGGGCGAACCAGGCGCGCAGGCGCTCGGGGCGGAAGCTGTAGGCTCTGAAGACGTTTGGGACGAACCCGATCTTCTCCCGCGCCTTCCTGAAGAGGCCCTGCAAATCCTCCGGCAGCTCGGTCTCTTCCGGGACGGGGAACCAGCTCAGGGGTACGGCGCTCCCCTTGCGCGAGATGTGCTCTACGTCGTCCATCCTGAGCTCCTCTAGCGGTTGACGGTGCGCATCATCTGCTCGGAGTAACGCTCGCCCGCCGCCGAGCCCCTGGGGATCGCCTCCTCGATGCGCCGCAGGTCCTCCCCGGTCAGCGTTACGTCCACGGCCCCCGCGTTCTCCTCGAGGTACTTGCGACGCTTGGTGCCGGGGATGGGAACGATGTCGTCGCCCTGTGCCAGTAGCCAGGCGAGGGCTAGCTGCCCCGGCGTCGCGCCCTTCTCGGCGGCGATCTCCCGCACCCTTTCGGCCAGCTCCAGGTTCTGCCTGAAGTTCTCCTCCGAGAAGCGCGGGAAGCGGCCCGCGCGGGTATCGTCCTCCGGCAGGTCGTCCATGCTCTTCCAGGCGCCGGTGAGGAAACCCCGGCCCAGCGGGCTGTAGGCGACGAAGCCGATGCCCAGCTCTCGCAGCGTAGGCAGGACCTCGTCTTCCGGGTCCCTGGTGAAGAGCGAGTACTCGGTCTGCAAGGCGCTTATGGGGTGCACCGCGTGCGCCCGCCTTATTGTCTCGGGCGCAGCCTCCGAGAGCCCCAGGTACCGCACCTTCCCGGCCTCGACCAGCTCCTTCATCGCCCCGACGGTATCCTCGATGGGCACCTCCGGGTCAACCCTGTGCTGATAGTAGAGGTCTATGGTGTCCACGCCGAGCCTCTGCAGGGAAGCATCGCATGCCCGCCTCACGTACTCGGGCCTGCCGTTTATACCCACCCGGCTCCCGTCCTCGCGCCGCTCGTTGCCGAACTTGGTAGCCAGCACGACCTCGTCGCGCCGGCCCTGGATCGCCTTCCCTACCAGCCTCTCGTTGGTGAACGGACCGTACATGTCCGCCGTGTCTAAAAAGTCGATGCCGAGCTCTATAGCGCGGTGGATGGTGGCTATGGACTCATCCTCGTCTCCCGTGCCATAGAACTCGCTCATCCCCATGCACCCCAGCCCCAGAGCGGAGACAACGAGACCCTCGCTGCCCAAGTTTCGCCGGTTCATACAATCCCTCCTATTCCTCAAGCCTGTATGCTTGAGTTTACACAACGGGCCGAGGAAAGGCGGAGCCCATAGACCGGCGCCGGTTACGGCTCCGGGATCCCTGCCCGTTCCACGGGCCTGGGCTCGTGATCCCGGCCCGAGCCGTAGGCGGCGAGGACGATCTCCAGCGCCCTGAGGCCGTCCACGCCGCTCGCGCCGGCCGGGGAGCCTACTGCGACGCCCCGCAGGAAGTCCTCCAGCATCAGCACGTTCATGTCCTCATCCGTGTGCGTCCAGGAGACGCTCTTCGACTCGTGGTCGAACGTGGTGAGGTGTTGGGCGAAGGCGTCCACCTCGATGACCCCGGAGGTGCCGGTGATCCGGAGCGTCACGTCGCCCCAGGTCGGGTAGCCATCCCCGCGCGACCAGCTCGGGTCTATGGTGGCGAACGCACCGCTAGCGATGATGCCGCCTTCGAGCTCGATCGTCAGGATGGCGCCGTCGTCGACGTCGCCAGCCCCGAAGAAAGTGCCGATCTCGGCGTACACGGACCCGGCCTCGGCGCCGAGTATCCAGCGCAGCGCGTCGGCGACGTGGACGGTGTGGTCCATGACCGCCCCGCCCCCCGCCAGCTCCGCATCCAGGAACCAGCCGCCCGGGATCTGCCCGTGGTTCGTGCCGTTGACCGCGAGCACGCGGCCGACGCCGCCCGACCGCACGACCTCCCGCGCGTGCCGTACAGCGGGCAAATAACGCACGGGGAAAGCGGTCCTGAGCTGGCGCCCGGTCTCCTGGGAGGCCTGGATCATTACTTTCGCGTCCTCGACCGTCGTCGCGATAGGTTTCTCGCACAACACGTGCGCGCCGCCCTCGAGTGCGGCGACGGCGTCCCGGGAGTGTCTGCGGTTCTCGGAGCAGACCACGACCGCGTCTACCGCTTCGAAAAGCGCCCGCGCTTCGTCGAAGAAGCGGACGCCGAACCGCCCGGCCGCCTCCCTGCCGCGCGGCGCGTCGTCGTCCGCGATCCCGACGAGGTCAGCCGCGTCGAGCGCGGCGAGCACGGCAGCGTAGTGCGGAGCGTGGACGTGGGCGAAGCTCACGAGGCCGACCCTGACGCTCATCCGCGATCACCCAGCGTCACGGGCGCGCCCGACACCGCCGACTCGGTCGCGGCGAGGCAGATCCTGAGCGCCTCGTAGGCGTCCCGCGCGCCTACGACGGACTCCTCGCCGGTTACGGCGCAGCGGATGAAGTGCTCCAGCTCGGTCTGGTAGGGGCTCTTGCCGACGGAAAAGTCGGGACTCTCGCCAGGATCCACAGCCCCGCCGAGCAACCGCACGGGTCCCTGACCTGCGCTGTCGGCAGTGACCATCGCGTGGCTCCCGGTTACCTCGATCGAGTAGTTGAAGGGGCCCGGATAGCCCCATTGTCCCTCGACGTGGGCTATCGCGCCGCTCGCGAAGCGAAGCGTGACGAGGGAGTAGTCCAGGCGGTTGTACTCGCGGCCGAGCACGCCCCTAGCGTAGACCCTCTCCACCTCGCCCAGGGACCAGCGCAGGAAATCGAAGTCGTGGATCACCAGGTCGAGGAGGACGCCGCCGCTGAGGCGCCAGTCGGCGTACCAGTCGTTCCACCCCAACAGGAACGGCGACCGGCGGCTCGTACGCGCCACGCCGACCGTCCCCAGGTCTCCGGCCTCGATCATCTGCTTGATCCGGATGTACTCGGGGAAGAATCGGACGACGTGCCCTACGAAGAGCCGCCCCCCATCCCCCTGGAACGCCTCGATTATCGCCCCGGCATCCTCGAGGTTGCGCGCCAGCGGTTTCTCGACGATGACGTGCCTGCCTTCGCTGGCGACCTTGAGCGCGAGATCCCGGTGGTACGCGGTAGGGAGGCAGATGTCCACCAACTCCACGTCCTCCGCCGCGACAAGGTCCTCATAGGAAGCGTACGAGTTCGCCCCGACAACGGCAGCCCCGGCGGCGGCGGTCTCGGGCCGGGCGTCGGCTACGCCAACGACCTCCGCCTCGGGAATGTTGGCGTAAGCGTTCAGGTGTATGGCGCCGATGAAGCCGGCGCCGACGACGCCGATCCTCATCCCGCCTCACCCCACTCCCTGGCCAGCTCGTCCAGCCTCTGCAGGCGTTCGCGCACCTTCTCGACCCGCTCCCTGTGGACGGAAGCAGCGCGGGCGTGGGCGGTGCGCCGCTCCCCGAGCGCCCTCCTCATCTCTTCGGGAGCGGGACCGCCGGTGAGCGACCTGACCTCTACGAAGCGCACCGGGTCGAGGGCGCGGGAGACCTGTTCCGCGCTCAGGGCGACGCGCTCCCCGACTATCTCGCTCGCGGCCCGGTCTACCAGCTCGGGCGAGATGTCTTGCGCGGCGACCCCCTCGGTCCTTGCCAGCTTCACGACGGCCGTCACGACCGCGTGGGCCTTCCGAAAGGGTAGAGCCCGCTCCTTCACCAGCGTATCGGCTAGCTCCGTGACCGTGGAATAGTCTTCCCTGGTCCTCCTCAGCAGCAGGTGCTCGTTGACCTCCATGGTGCCGATCACGGCCGAGAGGAGGCGGTAGATCCCGTCCGCCGCCTCCGACGCCCGCCAGAGGTATGGCTGCAGGTCGTCCTCCGTATCCACGATGTCCCCGAACGGGGTGTTGTGGAGCATGGCGAGGCACGTATTCGCATCCCCCACCCCGGCGGAGAGGAGCGCCCTGAGATGCTCCAGGGAGACGGGGTTGCGCTTCTGCGGCATTATGGAACTGATCTGGACGTAGGGATCTGCGAGCCTTATGGTCCCGAACTCTTGCGTGGACCAGAGGAGCAGGTCGTTCACGAAGCGGCCCAGCCCCAGGAACGAGAGCTGGAGGGCCGTCGCCGCTTCGCCGAGGTAGTCGGCGCCTCCGATGGCATCGTAGGAGTTCTCGACCAGACCGTCGAAGGCCAGGAGCTCCGCCAGACGCCAGCGGTCGACGGCGAACCCCGAGGTCGTCAGGGCAGCGGCCCCGAGGGGGCTGCGGTTGCAGTTCTCGAAGGCCGCTCCGAGGCGGCGGAGGTCTCGGGAGAGGGAGTCGTGAACCGCGACGAAGTAGTGGGCGAGCGTGGTCGGCTGTGCCCGCTGCGCGTGCGTGTGGGCTGGCATAACCGTCCCCACGTGCTCCTCTGCCACCGAGAGTATGGAGCGCTGCAAGACGAGCAGCGAGCCCTCCGCCCGCAGCAGCCGGTCGCGCAACGCCATGCGATACATCGCCACGCCGAGGTCGTTGCGGCTCCGCGCCAGGTGGAGGTTGCCCGCGGCCTCGCCGGCAGATTCGTAGATGAGGTGCTCGACGTGGAAGAAGAGGTCCTCGAACTTTCCGGTATAGGGAGAGGCCCGTATATCCCCGGCATCCAACCCGAGAATGGCGCTCATGACCGCACGCGCGTCCGCCCGGGAGATCAGGCCCTGCTCGAACAGCATGATCAGGTGCGCCTTGTTGGCCGCGAGCATGGCGTCGAGAAGGTTGTGCTTCGCCTGCTCGTAGGCGGGCTCCAGGACCACCTCTTTGTAGGTGGCCCCGGGGAAACTCTCTCCTTCGCCGGCAAGAATGGATTCCCGGTAGTCCATGGCTCTCCGTCCCCGCAGCCAAGCACCCGACGGCTCTCTCAGGACTCCCGGCCCTCCTGGATCATCTGCTTCAGCTGCGTCTGGAGGGTCCGCGCGGCCTGCTCGGGGGACACCTCGCCGTTGAGCGAGGCGTGGAACTGCTCTGCTATCTCCAGCGACATGTCCGAGTAGTACGGCGAGACGGGGCGCGGCTTGGAGTTGCGCAGCGCCTCCTTGGCGAGGGCCACGATCGGCACGCTATCGCGGATCTCCGGGTCATCGTAGAGCTTCAATCTCGTCGGCAGGTACGAGCCCTCGATCGCCCGGAACTTCTGCTGCTCGGGGGCGCTCAGCCAGCTTATGAACTCCCACGCCTGATCCTGGTGCTCCGAAGCCGCGTTGATGTACAGCGGCTGGTCTCCGACCGTGCCGTTGCCCGGCTCACCATCAGCCGAAGGCAGTATTGAGACCCCGACCTGCTCGGGCCGGATCTTCGATGCCGCAGGATCACCGACGACCGCGTACACGTAGGGCCAGCCGCGGTGAAAGACGGCGTCGCCGTTGAGGAACAGCCCGTCAGACTCGTCCTCCTTGTAAATCGCGACGGCCTCGGGCGCAACGCCGTCATCGATCATGCTCCGTTCCGTCTGGAGCCCGGCGATGGCCTCGGGGCTGCCAACGAGAACCCGGCTGGGGTCGTCGGGGTCGAGGACATTCCCGCCGTGGGTCCAGATGTACTCGCAGCCGTTGCACACGCCACCCTCGTAGTTGGCGCCCTGGAAGACGAAGCCGTACTTCGTGCCGGAGTCTTCCTTCACGCGCAGGGCCATCTCCTTGAGTTCGTCCCAGGTCTTCGGCGGACCGTCGAAGCCACTCTTCTCGAGGAGGTCCTTGCGGTAGTAGAGCAGCCCCGTGTCGGTGAACCACGGCACGCCGAACGCTTTACCCCCGAAGGTTATGGCCTCTACCGAGCCGGGAAGGAAGTCAGCCCGTGTGTCCTCGGTGAAACGGTCTGAGAGGTCCGCGATCCAGCCGCTGGCCGCGAGCTGAGCCGTCCAGATGACGTCCCCCAAGATCACGTCTATGTTCTCCCCACCAGCCTGCATCTCGGTACGGAGCTGGTCGAAGCGCTGCCCCGTGTCCGCGGCGCCCTCGCGAAAGACGACCCTTGACTCTCCCTGGTTGCTCTCGTTGTACCTGTCGACGAGCTTACTGGCGGTTCCGGTGTCGTCTGGTGACGCGGTGAAGACCAGCTCGCCACCCTGCTGCCCGCCACCGCCACAGCCCGCAGGACCCAGCAGGGCGGCACCGGCCAACCCGGCGCCCCCCATTTTCAAGAAGCTCCTTCGGGACAGGGTCCTCGAAGATTGCCCGCGTGTCCCTTCTTTGTGCCTCATGACCGTATGTACCCGTGAGCCTTCTCGACCCGTTCCTGGCCGTCCATGGTGACTCCTTCCGGACTCTCCTTCCCCTGCGACCATATGGTACAGGCCGCACCTCCGCCACGCTAACGGCGCGAGAGATACGTCGAAGAACCGGCGTCTTGTTGCGGTTTGGCGGTCTGTGTATCATCGTCCGCGGGTGCGGAAGCAGGGGAAGGACGCTCACGAAACGTTCCTCTATCGCGCCGTTCTTTATGGAAGAGATCCAGGAGGTTCAGCGAGTGTCGGGTTCTCTGGAAGGGCGGGTGGCGGTCGTCACGGGAGGAGGAGGCGGTCTCGCTGAAGGCATCTGCGCCATGCTCGCCGCCTCCGGCGCCGCCGTAGCCGCGGTAGACCAATCGCGCGAGAAGGTCGAGCGGGTCGCGCAGCTGTCGTCTTCGAACGGCGGCCGCTGCATCGCCCTGGAGGCAGACGTCTCCGACAGGACTTCCGTGGAGGCGATGGTGGAGAGGGTAACCTCGGAGCTCGGAGGCGTAGACATCCTCGTCAACAACGCGGCCATCTACCCGCTGCGCCCGTGGACGGAGATCGAAGAAGACGAGTGGGACCGGGTTATGGCCGTGAACCTGAAGGGCTACTTCCTTTGCGCCAGGGCCGCCTACCCCAGCATGCAGGAGCGCGGGCACGGCCGCATCATCAACGTTGCCTCCATAACCTTCTTTATCGGATGGTCAGGCTTCCTCGACTACGTCTCCTCCAAAGGAGCCGTAATCGGCTTCACCCGCACCCTCGCCCGCGAGGTCGGGCCCGACGGCATAACCGTCAACGCCATATCCCCCGGCGCCTTCCCGACCGACGCAGAGCGGGTCCACCCCGACCAGGAGGCGTTCAACCGCCGCATACTGGAGCAACAGTCCCTCAAGCGCCGCGGCACCCCGGAGGATGTCGGGAACCTGGTCGCCTTCCTCGCCAGCGACGCCGCCTCCTTCATCACCGGCCAGACCATCATGATCGACGGCGGCTGGGCGATGCACTAGAAAGGAATCCGACGTGACAGATACCGCCGCGCGGCCGAGAGAACGCAAGGAGAAGCTCGAGGACATCCTCGTCGTCGACTGCGACGTCCACGTCCACGAGTCGCCTGAGGAGTTGATCCCCTACTGTGAGATGCCCTGGCGGGTGGCGCTCGAGAACATAAAGGACGTGCAGGAGTTCTACCTCGACATACCCGGCTTCTCACCGGGGACGACGGCCTACGAGGCCAAGTTCCCCTCGGGGCAGGAGGGCACCCGCATGGTGCACACCGCAGAGCAGATGCGCCAGGAGCTCGATGAGATCCACGTCGACATCGGGGTCCTCTTCCCCGACCACTTCCTCAAGATCCCGGTCATCGCCCAGATAGACTACGCCTCCGCCCTCGCCCGCGCCTACAACGCCTGGCTCCTGGATAATTGGTGCGACGTGTACAAGGGCCTCCTCGGGTGCATCCTCGCGTGCCCCCAGGACCCCGAGGACGCGGCGCGTGAGATCCGCAAGTGCGCAAGAGAACCAGGGATGGTCGGAGTATTCTTGCCTTGCGCGGGGCTCGAGCGGCTCTGGGGCCACAGACAGTACGATCCCATCTACGAAGCGGCTCAAGAGGCCGACCTTCCGGTGCTCCTTCACAGCGTTACGGTCATCCACCCCGTCTTCCCTTTCAACACTCAAGGGTTCGAGACCGAGTTCGGGCGGCACATCTGCAGCCACACCTTCTCTATGATGGCCAACCTGGTGCATATGATCACAACCGGCGTCCCCGTCCGTTACCCCAACCTGCGCGTCGCCGTCACCGAGGCCGGAATCTCCTGGGTCCCTTTCCTGATGCACAAGATGGATAAGGAGTACGTCGAGCGCCGGCGCGAGGTGCCGTTTCTGGAAGACAAGCCGAGCACATACCTCAAGAAGATGTACTTCGCAACCCAGCCGGTCGAGGAGCCCGACAACCTCGGCGACCTGGTGACGATGATGAACCTCTACGACGGCGAGGACAACACGATCTTCGCCTCCGACTGGCCGCACCACGACTTCGACCACCCATCGAAGGTACACCAGGTGCCCTTCACGAACGAGGTCCGGCGCAAGGTCTTCGGCGAGAACGCGCTCAGGCTCTTCAACATCGACGCCAGCGGCAACCGTCTGAACCTCTGAGGGAAACTTATGACGCAGGGCGAGAAGAGACGCGAAGCGCACGTCGTCGGCGACGTCTCGGACTTCCCGGAGGGAAGCCAGAAGGTCGTGAGGATCGGGAGGCGCCAGATCGGGGTGTTCAACATCGGCGGCGTGCTCTACGGCCTCCCCAACGTCTGCCCGCACCAGACGGGACCCCTCTGCGAGGGCAAGCCGCCTCTAGGCACGCTCGTCTCCAGGGCGGAGAACGACTGGCGCTTCGAGTGGGTTCACGACGGCGAGGTCGTCGTCTGCCCCTGGCACGGCCTGGAGTACCACGTGCCGACCGGGCGGCGCCTGGCCTACCCAAACATAAACCTGCGCCGCTACGAGGTAGTCGTCGAAAGCGGCAAGGTGAAGGTGCTCGTCTGATAGGGATGGATG